>DOUV01000468.1 GCA_003520455.1 Chloroflexota bacterium
CGAGTAGCGGGCAGAGCGGGAGACCGGCGCGCTTTGCAACATTGCAGCATTTACAATTTTCGCGAAACGAAAAATGCCTTACAATACAACGTAATCCGTATTCGATGTGGGTGGGACCGAACTGGCCGGCAGGGGGCACCGGGCGCGTGCAACAGGGCCGGACGGTCAAGAAACATCGCAGACTGTCCAGGAGGGTATTGGTATGGCGGACTTGCTAGGGATGGACGCGATGGGGCTGGTGGATAATTTCGCCAGCATCAAAGTGGTCGGCATCGGCGGCGGCGGGGGCAACGCTGTCAACCGCATGATCGAAGAAGGGCTGGGCGGCGTCGAGTTCATTACCATCAACACCGACGCGCAGTCCCTCATACTCAGCAAAGCCAAGACGCGCGTGCGCATTGGCGACAAGCTGACGCGCGGCCTGGGCTGCGGCGGCAATCCGGACGTTGGGCGCAAGGCCGCCGAAGAGAGCGCCGACGAGCTTTATGAAGTGATGCGCGGCGCGGATATGGTCTTCATCACCTGCGGGATGGGTGGCGGGACAGGCACCGGCGGCGCGCCGATCATCGCCCAGGTCGCCAAGGAGCTTGGCGCGCTGACCATCGGTGTGGTGACGCGCCCCTTCACCTTCGAAGGCGCTCGCCGCATTCAGACCGCCGAAGCGGGCATTGAAGCGTTGAAAGGCCAGGTGGATACGCTGATCGTCATCCCCAACGACCGCCTGCTCCAAATCGTCGACAAGAAGGTCTCAATGCAGGCTGCCTTCCGCGTGGCCGACGATGTGCTGCGTCAGGGCATCCAGGGTATCTCTGAGCTCATCACTGTGCCAGGCCTGATCAACCTGGACTTCGCCGACGTCCGCTCGATTATGGCCGAGGGCGGCGCGGCGCTGATGGCGGTCGGATTAGGTCACGGGGAGAACCGCGCCGCTGAGGCCGCGGGACAGGCCATCTCCAGCCCGCTGCTCGATATCACCATCGACGGCGCTCGGGGGGTGCTCTTCAACATCACCGGTGGCCCCGACCTCAGCCTCTTTGAGGTCAACGAGGCGGCTGAGATGATCCGTGGCATGACCGATCCCAACGCCAACATCATCTTCGGCGCCGTGATCGACCCAAACCTCGATGACGAAGTCCGCATCACCGTCGTTGCGACCGGCTTTGTCAATGAAGCCAAGCGGGTTGCGTTACCTCGGGCAGTTGGCCAGAGCAATCCCGTCTCCACAAGTTTTCCCGCACGCGATGGAACGATTCAGCGACCTGCGACGGGTGCCGGGAATGGGGCAAATCCCCATCACAAGGTTCGGGAGTTCCCCGTTCGCCGAGTAGACCGCGACGACCTGGATATCCCGGCATTCCTTCGTCGTCGCTAGCCCCCGGCGTTCACTGTGAGCGCGGCTGTCGGCCTGCCCGGCCGCGCTCACTGTAATAGCCGGAGCGCGCTTCTCGGGGGTCCCCACCCCGGGCAGTCCACGCAGCCGCCCGCCGTGAGCGGGCTGAGATCCCGTCCCCGTTCCTCATCGCGGGCCATCGCGCTTTGAGCTACGCTCCTCTTGCATCGCCAGGAGCAGCGAGCGCTCGTCGATACCACCTGGGCGCTCGCCTCGTTGCGGCCCGGCTTGTTGTCGTTATCCTCAAATCCTCGTAAACTCCCCCAAAAGTGTTATTGCCCCTCCCATCAGAGTGTGGTATGAGCAGTCAATCCTACTCATTTCTTATCCCCCTTCCCTTTCCGTCCGAGGGCGAAATCGTGATTGCTCAGATGACAAATCGGCAACACGCTACTATTTTAAGGAAATTTCCCTTGCCAACCCGCGCTCTCTATGCTAGACTGTTGGCCGCCGCGATGCCACATCTAGTGGCATCGTAGAATGAAACCACAAGATATAGAGGGAGTCGACCACGCGCTCGCACCTCCCTCGAAATTCCGAACACCAGGTCGTTGCGATGGCCTACGCGCTGGCTTGCCGGGGGAACAGATCCCCGGGCCACGCTACCCATACACGTTCCCTGACCCGCAGAAGCGGACATATCTCGGCGACTGTAGGGCCAGGGAGCGCGGCTCCGCTATTCCCCTTCGACGGTTGTGCCGGAGGATACCTCGATGAAGTGCCCCTTTTGCCCCATCGGCGAAAGCCGAGTGATTGATACGCGCGCGGTCGGCGAGGGAATTCGCCGCCGCCGGGAGTGCCAGAGTTGCGGCCAACGCTTCACCACCTACGAGCGGATCGCTCGCACCAGCCTGATGGTGGTCAAGAACGATGGCCGCCGGGAGGAGTTCGATCAGGACAAGCTGTTCTTGGGCCTCAAGAAAGCTTGTGCCAAGCGGCCCGTCTCGATCGAGCAACTCGATCAGATCGTCTCGGAGATCGAGGCGGAACTGTACAGCCTGGGCCAGAGTGAGGTCCCCAGCAAGCTCATCGGCGAAAAGGTGATGGAGCAGTTGGCCGAACTGGACGACGTCGCCTACGTGCGCTTCGCCAGCGTCTACCGTCGCTTCGCCGATCTCGAGAGTCTGGCCGAGGAGATCCAAAAGCTCAAACAGCAAAGAGAGCGCGAGGCCATCGAGCGCCGCCAGCTGGCCCTCGGGCTCTAGCGCGCCGGTCAAGGCGTCAGACGTCCGAAGTCTGGTGGGGATCGTGCGTGCCCAACGCGCGCTCCGACGGCAGTAATCGCGGCGGGGACGGGCTGCGTGCAAGACTTCGGACGTCTTCTCTCCCACCCCCATGGGATTGCTTGACCGGCGCTCTAGCCGCCCCGCGACGTCGGGCGTTCAAACCACGTCGTTCCCCAATCGGCACTGCCGTGCTTCCATGCCCACGTCGAGCCCAGTCGCTATTTTTGTGTCCCTGTTGTTCGTTCGGCCGTGGCGCCGCCCGCGACATACTCGTTGAAGTGTGGATTGGCGCCACCTTCCACCCAACAATGACATAATCGTCAAGCCCCGTCGTCGACATAGCAACGAAGCCGCGTCAACTTCAGGGCACCAAGAGGGTCTCGCAGACGAGGCCGTGCCCTGAAGTTGCCCGCGGAGAACGAGCGAAGCGCGGAAGAGGGGGACCGATTGAAGGAGCCAGGTCCACAGGATCGCTCCCCGTACGGGGATCTTCGCTCCCAATTCCTGTCGACGGGAACTCCGGCAGTACAATAAATGTGAGAGCGATTGGGTGGTACACACGATCGGGCTCTTGAAACAAGGGCCCATTTGAGACGCCCGGAGAACCGGCAGCAACAATCTCGCCTGGCTCAGAGGAGCGCGGGTTCCTCTCACTGGCCAGCCCGCCGCGGCTCATCCGGCAACCGGGGAGAGGGCCAGAACGGATGATCATTCGCACTGCGGAGCCAACCGATTACGCCCCGGTGATCGCGGTCGTAGACGACTGGTGGGGCGGTCGCCACATGAGCGCCATGCTTCCCAAACTCTTCTTCATCCACTTTCGGGAGACCACTTTGGTAGCCGAAGAAGATCGCGAGCTGGTCGGATTTTTGAGCGGCTTCCTCTCGCAAACCGACCCGGAGGAGGCCTATATTCACTTCGTCGGCGTGAACCCCGAGTACCGTCAGGCAGGGGTGGGACGGCTGCTCTACGAGCGCTTTTTTGAAGTCGCCCGCCGCCACGGACGCCATCTGGTCCGCTGCGTGACCTCGCCGGTGAACAAGTCCTCGATCGCCTTCCACACCCACATGGGGTTCGGGATCGTCTCCGGGAATGGCGAGGTCGATGGCATCTCTGTCCACCGCAATTACGATGGACAGGGTGAGGACCGGGTGCTGTTCGTGAAAGCACTTTGAAATCAAGGCCGTCGACTGTACGGATGCAGTCAGTTCGACGACACGGAGTTCGTGGCTCCCGTTGCGGTCGCAAAGGATTTGACTCTCCAAGAGCTGCGAATCGTCAACCAACATAACCGGGATCTGTCCTCGGACACGATTCCGAGGATACGACCTTATCCCTGAGGAGGAATCGCCCTCATGTCTGACTCACAATCTATTCTCACCACTCCATCACCCCTCGACGCCAGGAACGGCCGAGGAATCCCTCCCATCCCGTCCGATCTCGCTGCACGGGAGGTTCCTCTGACCGAGAACGCCCGAACTGTTCTGAAGAAACGTTATCTCCGCAAGGGTCCGGACGGCAAGCCCGCCGAGACCATCCCGGAGATGTTCTGGCGCGTTGCCTGGCACGTCGCCCAGCCCGACGCCGAGGTCGACGCCGACACCTACGCCACTGCGCGGCGCTTCTACGACCTGCTGACCAACCTCAAGTTCATGCCCAACAGCCCCACGTTCACCGGCGCCGGCACGCCGTTGGGCCAGCTGGCCGCATGTTTCGTGCTCAAGATCGAAGACGATATGGGGAAGGTGAAGAGCGGCATCTTCGATACCCTGCGCGATGCAGTGCTGATCCAACAGACGGGCGGGGGGAATGGATTCTCGTTCAGCCGCTTGCGCCCAAGGGGCGCAGTGGTGAGGACCAGTATGGGAGTGGCCACAGGTCCCGTAGGGTTCCTTCGCGTTTACGACAAAGCTTTCGGCGAGGTGAGCCAGGGCGGAACTCGGCGTGGGGCCAACATGGCCGTGCTCCGGATCGATCACCCCGACATCCGTGAGTTCATCCGTTGCAAGGCCGAGGAAGGCGAGATCGCCAACTTCAACATCAGCGTGGGTATCACCGACGAATTCATGCAGGCTGTCGAGAAGGGGACGACCTTCGATCTGCGCTTTGGCGGCAAGGTCCACGAGACGGTGGACGCGCGCGAGCTGTTCAACGAGATCGTCCAACACGCCCACCGCAACGGCGAGCCCGGCGTCCTCTTCCTCGACGCCGCCAACCGCTCGAACCCGGTGCCACACTTGTACGAGCTGGAGGCGACCAATCCGTGCATCACCGGCGATACTCTAGTTGCCACCCCCCGAGGCTGGCGCCGGGTGGACAGCATTCGGGAGGGTGACGAAATCTGCACGGTGCTCGGCACCGGTCGAGTCTCCACCATCGAAGTCAATCACAATATGCCGGTGTACCGCGTCTACCTCTCTGATGGCGCCACAGTGCGAGCGACTGCCGCGCATCAGTTCCACGTTCGGGACTCGCGCCGCAAGTTCTTTGAACCACGTCGCCTGGATGAGTTGAAACCAGGCGACTGGGTTCGTGTCTACCGGTCCACATTGCCCAACAATCCGGTGCCACCGACTTCAGCCGATCTATCTGACCGCGAGTACGGCTTCCTCGTCGGTGTCCTGGTCGGTGATGGCTGTTACACGCCTCATGCTCTGTCGAAAAACGTCGTTCGGGTGAGTACTCACGCCGATGACGATGAATGGAACGACGTATTGCACCGGGCCTTTGCCAAAGTAGGTGTGGAGAAGATGTACACCTACGTCAGCGAGGGCAGCCGCTCGATGATGATGGACCCCAAGCCGGGGAGAGTCGTCGCCGACTGGGTGAAATCATTGCCGCCTGAGGCCGCGCGTGGACCCGAAAAGCGACTCCCCGAGTCCTACATCAACAGCAACCGTGATTTCCTTACAGGGCTCCTGGACGGCCTGTTCTCGACCGATGGCAATGTGGACTTGTATAGCAACCATCCGCTCCTGCGCTTCCACACGTCCAGCCGAGAACTCGCTCAGCAGGTGCGTCGAATCCTGCTCATGTTCGGGGTGCACGCGCGGATTGCAAAGAGCCAGCGCAAGCGGCACGACCTCAACGGGCGTGTCATCCGCCACGACCGTCCAAAGTACGACGTCGTCATGTCCGGGGCCAGCCTGGGTCGCTTCTTTGAGCAAATCCACCTCAGCCATCCTGATAAACAAATGAAATTAGAAGAGGCCGCGCTCAGGTCTAACTTCACGGGGGGGAATTGGGCAGCCCGAGTCATCAAGATCGA
The DNA here is from genome assembly GCA_003520455.1 of Chloroflexota bacterium. The sequence continues at coordinate 5,885 of DOUV01000468.1, forward strand.
ACCGGCGGGCGTCGAGACGGTGTATGATTTGTACGAGCCGCGGAGCGATACCTGGATTACCGAAGGGTACGTCTCGCGGGGGTGCGGCGAGCAGTGGCTCGGGCCATACGAAAACTGCTGCCTGGGCTCGGTCAACCTGTCACGCCACGTCTCCGATGACGGTGTGATCGATTGGGAGGCCCTGGCCGAGACGGTGCGCACCAGCACCCACTTCCTGGACAACGTCGTCAGCGCCAACGCCTACGTGCCGGCGGTCCCTGAGCTCAAGGAGGCCGCCGACCGCGCCCGCCGCATTGGGCTGGGGATCATGGGGTTGGGCGATGTGATGTTCAAGCTGGGCGTCCGCTACGGCTCGGTGGAGGGCCAGGAGTTGGCGGCGCAACTGATGGAATTCGTCCGCTACCATTGCTTGCAGCACTCCATTGAGTTGGCCCGGGAGCGCGGCCCCTTCCCGGCGATCAACGGCTCGATCTACGACCCCGAGAACCTCAAGTGGCGCCCGCCGGTGCTGCTCTTCGCCTACGAGCACGACTGGGGGCGCCCGCCGCTGGACTGGCCCGCCATCGTGGCCGGCATCAAGCGGCATGGCATCCGCAACGCCGCCCAGACCACCGTCGCGCCGACCGGGACGATCTCTACGGTCGCCGGGGTGGAGGGCTACGGCTGCGAGCCCGTCTTCGCCCTGGCCTACCTGCGCTGGGTCCAGGACGGCGACAATCGCCTCCAACTGACCTACACCAGCCCACTCTTCGAGAGGGCCCTGATCGAGGCCGGCCTGGACGAAGCCACCCGCCAGCAGATCAGCGAGAAGGTCTCGCTCACCGGCTCGTGCCAGGAGTTGACCGAGCTGCCCGAGGACATCCGCCACACCTTCGTCGTCGCCGGCGACATCACGCCTGAAGAACACGTGCGCATGCAGGCCGCCATCCAGGCTTTCGTCGACAACAGTCTAAGCAAGTGTGTCGCCGGTGACACCCTGGTGCTTACAACCCAAGGCCTGGTTCCCATCGCCAGCCTCTCGGAGATGCACCTGCCCGACCAGTTCGCCGCCCACGATCTGACCATCGTCTCACCGCACGGCCCCGAAGGCAGTGACTTCTTCTACTACGGCGGGATGCGTGAGACCCGCCGCGTGCGCCTCGAGTATGGCTACGAGATCGAGGGGACGCCTAATCACCGCATCCACATCCTTGGCCCAGACGGCCACATCCGTTTCGCCGCTCTCGACGAACTCAAGATCGGCGATACGGTCGTCCTCTACGCCGGGCAGCAAGTCTTCGGCCCGGCAGGCCAGCCTCTCCCCGCGTACCGTGGTGAGTGGCGCACCAATGTCAAGGAAATGCGCTTCCCCGAGAGCATGAGCCCTGAACTTGCCTATGTGCTCGGCGCGATCACGTCTGAAGGCAGTATCGGCCGCAATGGAGTGCAAATCTGCAACGGGGACCGCACTCGATTGGAGCGGTTAGGGAGCCTCTTCCAGCAACTCTTCGGACTGGAGAGCCACATCTCCCGGGACCGGCGGCGGGAGAGCGTCTTCACACTGCAGATCAACTCCCGCCCACTCCGCCATTGGCTCCGGGCGGAGTTAGGGATGGAAGCCGGTGCGCGGCACAAAGTGATCCCCGACTGCATCCTACGCGCCGCGCGCCACGAGATCGCAGCGTTCCTCCGTGGCCTGTTCCTGGATGCCTTTATGACCCTGGACGGGCGCATGTTCGGGATCACACTGGCGAGCCGGACACTGATTCGCCAGTTGCAGACCCTCTTGCTCAACTTCGGGGTCTTTGCCCCGATGCACCGCAGGAGTGAGTACGCCTGGAGCCTGACCGTGAGCGGCCAGGCGATCGAGCAACTTGCCTCTTTCGTGGAGTTCGATGAGGTGTGGAAGTCGGAGCGCATTCAGGCCCGCCACGACGGGCGGGTACAGCGGCTCTTCAACTATGGTACATTGCTGCCCAAGAGCGTCACCCAGACCTTGCGAGCGATGCACCAGGAATCGAAGCGCTCCTTGCGCAGTCTCTACGGCGACCAGACACCCGAATATCAGCGGGCGCGCGTGAACCTTCTGCAGGGCCATCGTCTGGAGCGCGGACTGGCACAGCGCCTCCATCAGCACTTCAACGATGCCACCCAGCCCTACGCCCAGGCCTTCTTCGCGTCCGACCGTGAAGGAATGATCTACGTCACGGTGAAGGGAATCGCCGCCGGCTTCGCTGAGGTCTTCGACATCAGCGTCCCGGGCAGCCACTCCTTCATCGCCAATGGTCTGTGCAACCACAACACGGTCAATTTCCCCAACACCGCCACGGCGGAGGACGTCGCCACCGCCTACAAGCTGGCCTGGAAGCTGGGCTGCAAGGGGATCACCGTCTACGTCACCGGCACCCGCGAGACGGTCGTGCTGGAGACGAAGGGGACCGCGCAGGCCAAACAAGAGGGCGCGCCCGCGGAGGCACCGGCGCCCAGGCCGGCGACTGCGCCCGCTCGGCCCGAGTAGCACGAGGGCAAAAAGCCCCGCCCGCGCCGGATGACCGGTGCCACCTACTTCACCCGCACCCCGCTGGGCAAGGCCTACATTACCGTCAACCGCAACGGCAGCAACGAGCCCTTCGAGGTCTTTGCCAGCGTCGGCAAGGCCGGCTCCGACACGGCCGCCGTCTCCGAGGCCATCGGCCGGCTGATCAGCCTGGTGCTGCGGCTGCCCAGCACCCTCTCGCCGACCGAGCGACTCGAGGAGGTGGTCGAGCAGTTGGCGGGCATCGGTGGTGGGCGCCACCTGGGCTTCGGCGCCCACCGCATTCTCAGCCTGCCCGATGCGATCGCCCAGGTCCTCCTGGAGGACCTGCAGTTCCACCAGAAAACCGCGGAGGCCGCCCCCGAGCCGGCCGAAGTCCAGGCGCGCCAACTCGACCTGCTGAGCGGCACCCTCAACGCCGACCTCTGCCCCGAGTGCGGCCACGCCAGCCTCGTCAACGAGGAGGGCTGTCGCAAGTGCTACTCGTGCGCGTATAGTGAGTGTTAACCAGCGACCCACCTCACCTGCGGCCGGCGGAATTCCGCCGGCCGCGCCTCATTATAGGCCCAGACGGGTAGGACAGACGAACTACCATCTTGGAGGGTTGTGACGAGACCCTGTTTGCTGTAAAATGTGAGTGCTACCCGTGATAGATGTCACAAGGAGGCTCGCGTAATGGATGATCAGGGAACAATTCAGGCTGTTGTAGTCGATATGCTAACGCGCTTCCACCAGGCACTCAAGACCGGCCAGATCCCCAACATCGAGCGCTTCGCTCAGGAGGGCACGCAGGCGATCCTGGGGGCGAAGGGAACTTTGGCCGAAGAAGCCATCCCACCGGGCGTGGGCGCCGAACCGGGACTCGAGACGGCGGTGGAGAAGGGTCATCATCTGCCAAAGCCCCCTGCGTGGGATCTGCGCATCCACCGCCGCGATGCCGGGCGCCATCACTTCGGTCGCTCGATGGGTGCAACCAGCTCTCAGATGCAGAAGATTCGACCACCCTCGAACTGGAGCAGCGAGACAGGTGGTCTCGGGGTTGATCTTCACGGCGAGTTGACTCCCGGCTGATCGGGCCGGCCCGGCGATGCCGGTCCAGTGTGTTCCCGAGGCTCATCGCGCCGAGCTCAATCCCTCAGTCACTCGACGCATCACCGACCTCACACTCTCCCTGCCCGGCTGGTTGCGATCGCCTTCACTCCGGCCTCTGCCTCTCCCCCGCGAGGGAGGCGGCCATGGCCGGCGAGAAGAGCGGCGCGAACAGTTCCCCCTTCGTCCGCTGCTATCTGAAGCGCGGGGCGCCAAAGGAGTCGCCCCCGGCCCGTTTCCTCTCAACACCAAACGCTTGTTTGGTGCACTTTGACACTATTTCCCAACCCGGTTAGAATCCCCTCGATCCGCGAGCCGCGCTGATTCCCCGCCAGGCTCGCTCAAGCCACCTCCCCGCGCCCGCCGGCAGTTGAAGGAGGACGGATGCTCAGTTTCGCGCTCGCCGAAGAGCAGCAAGCTCTGCGGGAGCTGGCTCGCGAGTTCGCCCTGAACGAGATCGCCCCGGTGGCGGCCGAACTCGACCGCAACTCACGCCACCCGCAGGCACTCATTGAAAAGGCCCACGCGCTCGGTCTGATGAACCTGACCGTCCCCGAGGCGTACGGCGGGGGCGACCTGGGCGCCTTCGAAGATTGCCTGGTGGCTGAAGAGCTTGGCACCGGTTGCGCGGGTGTCACGACAACGCTCCTTTCCAACTCCCTGGCGCTCACCCCGATCGTCCTCGCCGGCACGCCGGCCCAGCTTGAAGCGTTCGTCGCGCCGGTCTGCGCCGCGCCGAAACTCGCCTCCTTCTGCCTGACCGAACCCAATGCCGGGAGCGATGTCGCCAGTATTCGCACCCGCTATCATCGTGAGGGCGACGCGTTCGTCATCAACGGCACCAAGCACTGGATTACCAACGGCGGCGAGTCCGCGCTCTACGTCGTCTTCGCCACGCGTGACCCCGCGCTTCGCCACGAAGGCATCTCGGTCTTCATCGTGCCCGCCGACACCCCCGGCCTCAAATTCGGCAAGAAGGAAGACAAGATGGGGCAGCGGGCCAGCACGACGCGCGAAGTCATCTTCGACAATGTCCATGTGCCCGCCGCCAACCGGCTCGGGCAAGAAGGCGACGGGTGGATGATTGCGATGCGTACGCTCGACAAGAGCCGGCCGGGCGTCGCGGCCCTGGCCGTCGGCATCGCCAGGGCCGCGCTCCAGGCGGCCCTGACCTATAGCCAGCAGCGCCATCAATTCGGCCGGCCGATCAGCGAGTTCCAGGGGATCCAGTTCATGCTGGCCGATATGGCGATCAAGATTGAAACCGCGCGGAACCAGGTCTGGAAGTCGGCTTGGTTGGTAGACCACAATCAGCCCAGCCGCTACGACTCGAGCATCGCCAAATGCTACGCAACCGACATGGCCATGCAGGTGACGACCGACGCGGTCCAAATCTTCGGTGGATACGGCTATTCCAGGGAATATCCCGTCGAGAAGTACATGCGCGATGCCAAGCTGATGCAGATCTACGAGGGGACCAATCAGATTCAGCGCATCGTCATTAGTCGTGCGTTGTTGAAGGGTGAGGCAGTTGTCTGAAATTTGAATGCGCATAGTGGTGTGGCGTATGCGAGCGCGACGCGCTCGCATACGCCACACACCCTATTCCGTATGAGTGAATTTGAAAGGTGAAACGTGAGGATTCGAGAACGAAGCGCGACAAAAGAGAGCTGCTTTTGATGTCTCACGTTTCACGTATCACGTTCTGGAGGAACTATGAAGATCATCATCCCCATGAAACGGGTGCCCGATACGGCGACCAAAGTCGGAGTACGGGACGGCCGGGTCGATGCCAGCAGTCTGAAAACCTGGGTGATCAACCCTTATGACGAGTATGCGATTGAGGAAGCCCTGCGCCTCAACGAGCAGCAGGGCGAAGGCACCGTCACCATCGTCACGATCGGCCCGAGCGAGGCGCAGGAGACGATCCGCAAGGCCCTGGCGATGGGCATAGATGCGGCCTACCACCTCAACGACCCCGCGTTCGAGAACCTTGATCCGCTCGGCCGCGCGCGCGTCCTGGCGGAGGCGATCGAGAAGATCGGGGAGTTCGACCTGATCTGGACCGGCTGGAAGGGCGTGGACGAGGACTACGGCCAAACCGGTATCTACCTGGCCGAACTGCTCGACCTCCCGCACGTCTCGATGGTGGTGGGCGTCAAGGAGGTCGGCGACCGAGAGGCCACCGTCCTGCGTGAGGTAGAGGGTGGGGTCGAAGTGGTCAAGACCCAGCTTCCAGCCGTCTTCACCCAGCAGAAAGGCGAGCATGAGCCGCGCTACCCCACGCTCAAAGGCATCATGGGCGCCAAAAAGAAGCCGCTGACCGAGTGGAGCGCCAGCGACCTCGATCTGGACTCTGACGAACTGGAACCTGGGATCGAGATCGTCGAGGTCGAGCTACCGCCGGAACGCCAGACCGGTCGCATCATCTCAGGGACGCCTGAGGAGGCGGCCCGTGAGCTCGTTCGCCTGCTGCGTGAGGAAGCGAAAGTGATTTAGGGTGGAGAGGAGATCGACATGGCTGAGAATGTTCTGGTTGTCGCCGAGAGCCGCGACGGCGAAGTGAAGAAGATCACCTATGAAGCGATGACCGCCGCTGCGGCCGTTGCGGAGGCACTGGATGGCGAGGTGCGGGTGGCGGTGCTTGGCTCTGGTCTCGACAGCGACGCCCTGGCCGCTGACCTCGGTGCACGCGGCGCGGAGACGGTGTACGTGCTGGACGACGAGGGCCTCGACCGGTACGCCGCCGAAGCCTACGCCGAGGCCCTGAAGGAACTGATTGAGGACGAGGCGCCGGCACTGGTACTGCTTGGCGCCACAGCCCAGGGGCGCGACCTCGCCCCGCGGCTCGGCGCCAAGCTGGAAGTAGCCCTCGCGAGCGACATCACCGGTCTGCGGGTCGAAGATGACGAGATCCTGATCACCCGCCCGATGTACGCCGGAAAGGTCGTTGCCACCGTCAGGCTCAACACCGAGCCGGCGCTCGCTACGATCCGCCCCAACACCTGGCCGGCGGCCGAGGCGACCGGCAACGGCGAGGCTGAGGTCGAAGAAGTCGACGTGGACCTGGAAGAGCCCCGCGCCCAAGTCGTCGAATTTCAAGCCAAGGGGGGCGAGCGTCCTGAGCTGACCGAAGCGACGATCATCGTCAGCGGCGGTCGCGGGATGGGCGGTCCCGAGAACTACGACATCATCG
>DOUV01000434.1 GCA_003520455.1 Chloroflexota bacterium
GCCAACCTGTGGGAACTAACCCTGGACGGCGCCGTCGTGCGCACGGCCAACATTTCCAAGGTGGCCCCCACTGTCGTTCCTATGACCAACGAACCGACGGGGGTCGCCTGGGATCCGGCCAGCGGGGATTTCTTCTTTAGCGATGATGGTACGAGAAGGGTCTATCGGTTGAACCCGGGAGCCGACGGACAGGTTGGTACCGCCGATGACACCTGGACCAGCTTTGACACCCGGCCAGCGGGGAATATGGACCCGGAGGGGATCACCTACGATACCTGGCACGATCGACTGTTCGTGGCCGATGGGGTCAACGCGGAGGTGTACGAGTACACCCCGGATGGTACGTTGGTCGGCCAGTTCGATGTCAAGCGCTATGGGGTGGTGGATCCCGAGAGCGTCGAGTTCAACCTGGACAGTGGCACGCTCTTCACAATGAGTAGTAAAAGGACGAGCCGTGTGATCGTCGAGACGACGACCAGCGGCGACCTGCTCCAGACGATTGATATTGCGGCGGCAAACTCTCGAAAAGCAGCCGGGTTGGCCTATGCGCCGGCGAGCGATGGTTCTGGAACGAAGCACTTTTACATTGTCGATCGGGGGGTTGATAATAACACTGATCCGAACATCATTGACGGCATGATGTATCAAATGGCTCTGCCGCTGGGGCACACCGACGAACACGCCGACGGCGACGAGCACGCCTACGAGTACCCCCACACCGACCGACACGCCCACCAATACACCCACGCCGACTGACACGCCGACGAACACACCGACCAGCACACTCACGCCGACAAACACGCCCACGAACACACTCACGCCGACAAACACGCCCACCAGCACCCCCACACCGACCAGCATACCCACGCCGATGGAGCCATGCGACGCAGACTACGACACCGACGGTTCGATCGATGTGGGTGACGTGGTTTTGCAAGCCCAAGTCTGGCGTGCCAGGGAGAACGTGCCCGGCAGCGGTTACGATCCGATGTTCGACCCCATTCGGGACGGGGTCATTCGGGTCCAGGATCTGCAGTGGGTCGCTCAGTACGTTGGAGTGGACTGTTCAGGGCCCTGAGGGGCTATGTCACTTCGACGGAGGGTGAAGACGATGGGAATGACGAAATCACGGTCAAAGCGTCTTTGTGAGGCCGTGAGTGTCATCTTTGTCCACATCGCGGCCTTCATTAAGTACCGCCGAAATTCGAAGATGATGCGCTTTTCGTGGCGGCTCGGGCTGTTTTTTCTATTGTTAGGCGGGATAAGTGCGCCGATTCGAGTCCCTCCTGCGACGGTGAGGGAAGTTCGCACTATACTTCCCAGTGAGTGGGGTGTTCCATACCCGGCCGGCCTGACCTACTCGAATGACCTCAACCACCTTTTCTTGCTGGACAAAGGCAATTCCGCTCATTCAACATCTGAGGGCTCCACCGTCGTCACAATCACCCCGTCTGAGGACCTGGTGGCCACAGTACATCTCGGATTTGTTGTTGATGACGCTGTCAATACAGCTTTTGATGATGGGAATAGACGTTTGCTCTTACTCAATAGCGAACTCTCCGAGCTGGCTCAGATTGAGGTTGGAGATAATGGAGTCTTGGATCCTGCGACGCAAGTTCGCTTCGATGTCGCGCGGTTTGGCCTCGAACACGCCCAGGGAATGACCGTTGATTTCGCAGGCCAATACCTTTTCATCTTAGACAGCGCAGCATCACAGGTGATTCGCGTCACTCTAGACGAATCCGGATTCGATAAGGCAGAGATTTCAACAATCGATCTATCACATCTCGGTGTTACCGATCTGCGCGGCATCGCGGTTCAGCCAACAAATAACCACCTCTACGTCGTCAGTCCGGCTGAACAGCAACTCTTCGAGCTGACGCAGTCGGGCCAACCCGTTGCCGTTCATGATCTGACCGATCTCAACCTGGTAGACCCGGGTGGACTGGCTTTTGCACCCAGCACAGATCTGACAGACCCACCGGACACCATACACCTCTTCATTGCTGATAGCAACCTGCCGGATAGTCGGCCGGTCAGCGCACTTTACCTCCCCCTCCTTTTGCGGCGAAGCGGTGGCAGCGTCGTCTCCAAATATTTTGTTGGCTTATTAGCACAGCCTGGGAGGGGAGATCAGGTTTTTGGCAGAATCTTAGAAGTGGCGCTGGATCTGGAGGCGCCCGTCACGATCCGGGTTCCTCAAGATCAACCCACGATCCAGGCAGGTATCGATGCTGCTCAAGATGGCGACCTGGTCCTGGTCTCCGCCGGTACCTATACTGAACAACTCACCCTCGCCGGCAAAACCATCACCCTCGCCTCCCAATTCTACACGACTGGCGACCAGGGTTTTATCGATCAAACCATCATCGACGGAGATGGCAATACCGTAATCACCGTCGATTCATCCGTCGGGCCCGACACCAAGATCATTGGCTTTACCATCCAAAATGGCACAGACGGCATCAGCGCCTTGGGGAAACTCCAAATCCTCAACAACCGCTTTATCGATCACAGCGATGGTATCGATTACGAAGCCGGGGGTGGCATCGCCCGCAATAACGTCTTCGAAAACAACAGGGATGACGGCATAGATCTGGACGGGCCCACGGAAGCGATCATCGAAGACAACGTGATTCGCAACAACGGCAACGACGGGATTGAGATCCGGCTGCATCGATACAGCGGTCCAACCCTCAACATCATCATCCGCAACAATCTTATCGTCGGTAATGATGAAGACGGCATTCAGCTTATCGATTATCCCGACGAATCCGACCGGGTCTTTCTCATCGAACGTAACCTGATTCAGGACAATGCCATGGCTGGCCTGGGACTCACTGACAATGACCACAGCGATGAAGACTTCCAGGCCGCCAGTATCCCCGAGCGCATCCATCTCTTCAATAACACCTTCGTAAGCAATGATCATGGTGTAACCGGTGGTGACAACCTGATTGCCTTAAATAACATCTTCGTTGGCTCAACCACTATTGCAATGAAAAATGTGGATGGTAATTCTATCGCCGCCTACAATCTGTTCTGGAACAATGGCACCGATTACCAGGACAGCAACCTGGAGAATGACACCACTCTATTCGACGACCCCCGCTTAAACAGTGATCATCGGCTCCAAAGCGGGAGCCCGGCCATCGATGCGGGCACCGCCCATTTCGAATGGCAAGGAGACGTCGTCCTGGATATTCCTCGCAGGGCATACGCCGGCACGGCTCCCGACTTGGGAATGTTTGAGAGTCACTTGTTTCCTGCGCCGCCGGGCAATCAACCGCCAATGGTCGATGCCGGCCTCAACCAGACGATCACGTTACCCACTAGCGCTATGTTGGACGGGACCGTCTCTGATGACGGATTGCCCAACCCGCCTGGAGTAGTGACGACCACGTGGAGTCAGATCAGCGGACCCGCCACGGTCACCTTTGCCGACCCCAACGCCGTCGATACGACAGCCGGTTTCGCCGCTGGCGGGTCGTATGTCCTGCGCCTCACCGCCGACGACAGCGAGCTGACGGCCCGCGATGAGCTGACGGTCACGGTTCAGCCGACCCTGGCCGGTCCGCCGGTGCTCGTCGGCGCCGGTGACATCACCGGCTGTAATTATGACCGGGATGAAGAGACGGCGAAGTTGCTTGACGATATCCCCGGCACCGTGGTCACCCTTGGAGACAACGCATACCCAAACGGAACGGACGTCCAGTTCAACGACTGTTATGATCCAACCTGGGGCCGTCACAAGGCACGCACGCGTCCGGCACCCGGCAATCACGATTACCACACGCCGGGCGCTTCCGGCTACTTCAACTATTTTGGCGCGGCCGCGGGTGAGCCGGATAAAGGCTACTACAGTTACGATCTTGGAGACTGGCACATTATCGTCCTGAACTCTGAATGCCGTGAGGTCGGCGGATGTGCCGGCGATTCACCCCAGGGCCGGTGGCTTCAAGCTGATCTGGCCGCAAATCCGGCTGTCTGTACGCTCGCCTATTGGCACACGCCGCGGTTCAGCTCAGGTCGTCACGGGAATAGTTCCGCCGTCGCGGCTTTCTGGCAGATCCTCTACGACGCCGGCGCGGATGTTGTTTTGAACGGCCACGATCACGACTACGAACGCTTCGACCCGCAGAATCCGGACGGTGTTGCAGACCCGGCGCGCGGCATTCGCCAGTTTGTGGTTGGTACAGGCGGTAAAGGCCTTCGCCCCTTTGAAACAATCCAGCCCAACAGCGAGGTCAGAAACAGCGCGACGCGTGGCGTTCTGAAATTGACCCTCCACGCAACGAGCTACGACTGGGAGTTCGTTCCTATCGCCGGCGAGACGTTCACCGATTCTGGAAGTGCGGCTTGTAATCCAACCTCCTTGGCCAACCCGGACCCATAGGCGAAGCGGGGCCGCACCAAACGACCACTTTCCTGGCCGGCCGTGTCCGGGACCGGGAGGTGACGGATGAAAGGTTCCCGGCCCGCCGACGGCGTCGATCACTACGTGGGGTCAGGTCAGCGAGCCGGGCAGAATCACCTTTGCCAACCTCAGTGCCGTCGATACGACAACCAGTTTCTCCGCTGCCGGGCCGTCTGTCCTGCGTCTCACTGTCGACGACAGCGAACTGAAGGCCGGCGGTGAGCTGACCTATCACGCCAAGAATACGAGAGAGGCACACACCAGATGAACGACTACGTAGAATTACGCAAGGCGATCAACATCGTACGAAGACGGGTGTGGCTGTTGATCCTGATCATGCTGGTAGCAGCCGCTGGCGGCTATACGATAAGTCAGAGCCAACGCCCGGTTTACGAAGCGACCAGCACAGTCATGGTTGGCGAGATCTTTCAGGCCACTGACCTCAGCAGAGCCAATCTTCTCACCAGCGAAGTGCTGGCTCGTACCTACGCTGACATGGCTTCGCGTCAGCCAGTTTTGCAGGGCGTTATCGATACGCTCGGCCTGCCCGACACCGTCCGCAGCCTGAGAAAGCGAATCCGTGTTGAGTTGGTCGAAGGAACCCAATTGATCCAGATCAGCGCCGAGGCCGGCACACCAGAGCTTGCCCGAGCCATTGCCGATGAGGTGGCACAACGGCTCATCCTTCTCAGTCCGACAGCCATGCAGAATCAGGAGCGGGCCGCGAACCGGGAGTTTGTGAGCCAACGGCTCGCCAATCTTCAAACGAAAATTGAGCTCGGACAGGCACGCCTGGACACCCTGGGAAGAACAGTCGTCGAGTCACAATCAGCCCAACAAGTCCAAGAATTGCAGACGACCATCAATACCCTTGAGGCGCTGGTTAGCAGTTGGGAAAGTAACTATACCCAGATGCTGGTTTACATGGAACAGGGACCCCCCGCCAATTCCCTGACAATGATCGAGACCGCTCAAGCTAATCCCCGTCCGGTCCGACCCCGGATACACTTCAACACAGTCCTGGCTGGCGCCGTGGGCTTCTTTTTGGCCCTGGGGCTTGTCTTCTTGTTGGAATCGTGGGATGACACGCTGAAGTCGACCGAGGATGTAACCCGAGCGCTGGGCCTGACGGCGCTGGGTGCCATTCACGCCATGGTCGAAGAACAGCCCCAGAAGAAACTACTGCTCTCTCAGGACCCTGCTTCCCCGGTGACTGAGGCCTACCGGATCATTCGGAGCAACATCGAATTCGAGACGGCTGACGACCCGGTGAAATCGATCGTTGTCACCAGCGCCGGGCCGGGCGAGGGCAAGAGCCTGATGGTGGCGAATCTTGGCATCATCATGGCCCAGGCCGGCCTCCGAACCGTCATCGTGGACGCTGACCTGAGACAGCCGGTCCAACACCGTCTTTTCCAGATACCGAATTCGAAGGGGTTGGCGGAGGCGGTCAGTGAGGCGGAGCTTGATCTCAGCGACCAGCTGATCGACACGAACGTACCCAACCTCCAGGTGCTCACCAGTGGAGAGGTGCCCCCAAATCCCGCTGAGCTGCTGCGATCAGATGGCATGCAAAAGGTGCTGGCCGGCCTCCGCCAGAAGGATTATCTGGTGATTTGTGACAGCCCGCCGGCTTTGGGGCTCGCGGACGCCGGCATCCTGGCCAACCGGGTGGACGGCCTCCTGCTGGTCATCGAGGCCGGCCGTACCCATCGTGACGCGGCCAGACAGGCAATCTCGCAGCTCCACCAGGCAAATGCCAATGTGATCGGCGCGATCCTCAATCGGTGGCGCCCAGGGCACCGGAAATACTACAGCACGGCGAGAAAGACCGCTTCTTCTGCCTCGGCCGCCCATACCAGATCCAACCGTCGGTGGCAGTGGCTCCCCTTTTAGTGGAGTGCGCTCCACACAATCCGGCCGGCGCCGAACCTGGCGCCCATCGTGTAGGAAGATTGTGAATCGGAACGGCTGGATCAGTGGCAACACCGTTGAGAGCCCGATCCGCGCACCCGTTTCTGCCTGAGGATGGCACATGTGTAGATCAGCAGCCGGATCTCTATGCCGATGCAACCCCAGATTTGGATCCGTATCAGACGTATCAGTCACCCTTGCCGTTTGGTTTGAGGCAGAGGGAGGTCTTCGATGATTTTTCCTGGCTGGCGCAAAACCAACTTGTTCCACTTACTGCTCTTTGTGGGACTTGTCTTCTTTTTCTCCTTGAGGGAAAGTCCAGCCACGTTTGCTCAGAATAGCCCTGCGTTCGTCCGCTTTGTTCGCGCCATGGAAAGCGATGAAACGGGTCTTTCAAACCCGGCCGGTCTGGCTTTCTCGCCGCGGGCGAATGCCTTCCACGTTGTGGAGGCTCGTGGACAGGGGCAGCCTCCGCCCGCCGAGACGGACATCATCACACTGACGCCCTTTGCGGATCGGCTTGGTTCCGCCCGCATCGCGGCGGCGATTACGGACCCGATTAACATGACCTATGATGATAAGGTCCATCGCTTGCTCATCTTTCAGGCCGCTCCCAATAGACTGATTGAGGTTCTGGAGGGAGCTGACGGCAATCTGGACCCGACCACGCTTATTCGCCACGACGCTCGGCACTTTGGTCTGCAGACTCCCCGGGGGATGACCGTCGATCCGCTGAGCGGGCACCTTTTTATCCTGGATAGCACCGGACCGCGGCTTGTCCGCGTCGAGCCGGAACCTGACGGCAGCTTTGACAAGGCAGGCATCTCCGAAGTCGATCTGCAACCAACCGGCCTGGTTGATCCTCGCGGCCTTGCATTTGACCCGACCACCGGTCACCTCCATGTCGTGAACCCGGCCGAGCAAACGCTGGTGGAACTGACCCCGACTGGCCAGGTGGTCGCCACCCGTGACCTGGCTGAATTCGACCTCGGCGATCCACAGGGGATGGTCTTTGCCCCCAGCGGCGACCTGACGGACGATTCCTCGCAGATGAGTCTCTATCTGGCCGATCGCGGTCTTGGTGCCGGAGGACAGGGCCAAGGCGCTGGCTCGTCTCGAGATGGGCAGATGGATACGCAAGCGAGCGCGGCCACACAAAGGCCGGGCCAGATCGTGGAGTTGTCTTTTGTCGAACCCACCGCGGCGGCGGCGAGCAACTTCCAGGCTTCCTTGATCCGGACTGTCGATATGGCGGCATTCTCGCCACCCAGCCCTGACCCGTCGGGGCTGACGTACCTCAGCGCCAGTAATACGCTCTTGATGTGTGACGGAGAGGTTGAAGAGACAGTTCAAGGCATCACTCATTTCCAGGGGGCCAACCTGTGGGAACTAACCCT
>DOUV01000632.1:0-2772 GCA_003520455.1 Chloroflexota bacterium
CTGGATCGTCAGATCCAGGCCCGCCCCGCCAGGATCGGGGGTCCGGCGGGAGCAGGCGTCTCCCTATCGCTCGGTCTGGATCGTCAGATCCAGGCCCGCCCGGCCGGGAGCAGAGCGTCAACGCGTCCGCCAGGCCTTGCTGAAGGCAGGCATCATCCGGCCGCGCCCGCCGGTCGAACGCGTTCCCCCTGTTTCCGATGCTGAACTGACCGCCGCTGCCAACGCACTGGCTGTCGCCGGGCCCCTATCGGAGCTTATCATCGCTGAGTATTTCCAATAATCGCACTCTACCTCATAGGAATGTTTATCGGCGATCCATTCTGCCTGCCAGGCCTGCTGAAAGGTGACCAACCCCATGCCGTAGCGCTGTTCGAACGCTTCTCGTTGTTCTCTGGCCTCATTTCATACCGCTGACCACCGGTTAGCCAATTCTTGAAGCTCTGACGGAATATGATTGCGACCGGCTTCAATCAGCAAATCGCGCAACCTGGACTGAGCGATGCCAGTCGCTTCAAACGCTTGCGGATAAAGGTAGCTTTCTAACAGGACCTTGCCGTGAATCCAGCGCTGTAGCCCTCCCAGCCAGACAGGTCTGCTGTCACCTGCTCGTAGCGTGCATCCAGGAGGGTTCCGATCTGATCTACGGGTGTGAGCGCAGCAAGCCGCCTTCGGAGACTGCCAACGACCTCTTCGGGTGGTAATGGAGGCAATGGCCCAAAATAACGCAGAAAACCCAATTGCCTGTCGAACATAATCGCGTCGCGCCACTCTGAAACGATGGAGTTGGCGGCCGCATACAGGGCCAGCTCGTTTCCCCATTCCCGAATGCTTTGCTGGACGTGATTTTCATCCAGCCATACTTGTGTTTCATTGTCGTCAGCATCCGGTATGAGCTGACGGATAGCCTCAGCAACAATGGATGGATCGAGGAAGTAGTTCTCGATAGTATAGCGCCGCATGATGACCACGCGGTTGTTGAGTTCGCGACTGGCGTCTACCTCATAGTCCGATGCAAAGTCCCGATCCAGGAGACCGTAGCTGGCGCGGTCTTCTGCTACCCGACGCCGTACTTCGTCTTTGCCGCCCGCCGGCACAAACGTCAGTTGCGGGAACCAACGGCTCAGCACGGCTACGTCATCATCGCCTTCAACGTAGATGTTCCGCAGGGACAGCGCGCTCGTCATGCCGGCACCTGGGCGAAGATGGCGTCCAGGAGAATCAACTCATGCTTGTAAACAGCGCCAGCTACTTCTTCTGAGTGAGTCGTCATGATTAACTGGGCGTCGTGTTCAGCGCACAGGTCGGTCAACGCTCGAACCAATAGCCGCTGCCATCTGGGGTGCAGGTGAATCTCCGGCTCGTCAATGAGTACGACACTCCCTCTACGAATACGGCGCTGAATCTCTCCCAGCATCAGCAGAATCTGCTTCTCACCGGAGCTGAGCGCATCAAGCGTGAATTTCTCGCCGTTGTCTGCCTTCACCTGTATGCGAAAAGACTTCGGGTCTACCCCGATAATCTGCTTGCCATCGAGGAAGTTGTTGATAACTCGCAGGAACTGCTGGAACTTGCTTCCGCCAGCTCGATTCCCCTGCTTCACCAGGAGGTCCTGGTAGTTCATTGCGACGAGAAAACTTTCCAGCGATCCCTCCCAGCGCTGGCTGTCAGAGAACCGATACGCCCACCGGTACCCATCTTCTTCGGCAAGGATTTGTCCCTTCTGTTTAGGGCGCAGTTCACACTGCTCTGAGCGAAAGTAAAGCATGTTGGGCAGGCTGTCGTGAAGGGCCTCGCTCTGCTTGATTTCCTCAATGCGCCGACGTAACGCAGATACCATGGCCGGCTGAGGCCCATATCCCTGATCCGTTTGCGGTCGTCCTGTCCAACCGTAGGCAACCACGTCGCTGTCACCTGGCTTCCGTTGATCGGTCCAGGGCAGATCCTCTTTTCTGTCCACAGCATAGAGCACCAGCGCCTGAGACGGCGGCGTGGCAGTTGGCAAATCCGTGAGACGCACCCAGGTTTTGGAGCCTTCGCTCACCAACCAGGCAGGAGGTCGCTCGTGCTGCTCTTTGAGCACCAGCGTCGCCAGGGCGTGAATGGTGTCCAGAATCGTGGTCTTGCCCGTGCCGTTGCTGCCGGCGATCACCGTTCGCGGGCGAATGCGACCGGTTGCAGGATCAATGAAGTTCAGATCAATGGCCGGCAGACCGCGTACACCTTCCAGGTAAAACGCCTCGATCCTCATAGGTGCTGATCCTTTCCAACACCGCCCAGCCGCGCCGGCTGGGGTTGTAGAAATGCCACAGTAAGTATACAACCAGGCGTGGTACGAGCGAAGAACTGCTTGGAGTCTGCCTCATCAGCCGGCGTGCGACGCATCCCGACCAGCACGCGGACGCAGTGATCCTGGCTATCGCCCGGATGATGTCGTCAGCCACAGCTACCCCATCGCCGACTTGAGCGACCACCAACCAGCGCTCAGTCGCGACGGCACAGGCCACCGTCGTAGCAAAGGCGCGCAGCCGGTCGTTCGCGTCTTCGGCCGTTGGGCCAGAGCCTCGCGCGCAACCCGAAACGAATCGGCCACCACCCGCTGCTATTCGGCTTCATCCGCAAGAGACTGTTCGGCGAGGGCGCCTTCCAGCGTGGCAGTCATCTCTGCCCGGCTCTGCCCTGGGCCCTGCTTCTGGCTTTGCTCCTGGCCTTGCCGTCGGGGCGGGTTTCGGCCGGTGGCTCCCGGCGAAGGCGGTGCTCCAATCGGGTGCTGCC
>DOUV01000632.1:2853-9097 GCA_003520455.1 Chloroflexota bacterium
AAACCCGCCCCGACAATTCTATTCACCCTTGCCGCGCAAGTCCTATCAAGAAGCAGAGTGTCGCTCGATTGCAGCCACGAATTCCGTAAAAGAAAGTGCATCCGGTAGGGAATCGTAGCCGTGGGGGGGCGTCAAAAGGGGTCTATGAAATCACCTAGTGCGACGGTGAGGCGGATGTCAACGGAGGTGGGTGTCAGGCGGCGGAGAACCGGAACACCGTCGGGGAGCAGACCGAAGAACGGTTGTGTCAAGGCTTCGTCGCATTCTCCTGCATCCACCCGTTGGTTACAACAATCTCATCCAGTACATCTTCCAACCTCGGGGCTGGAGCCTCTACGACCTGCGTCGGTGCGTGTTTGTGTTCAAGGGAGCTCAGGGGCGGACGATGACGCGCGTTGTCGTACCTGAAGATCAACTGGTGGCCGGCGTCCTGATAATGATAGGTGTACATCAGCTTGTCGGCGGTACCTTTTGCGGCATCGAGGAACTCGCTGAAATGTAGAGCCGAGCCATCAGTGAAGGTGATCGAGCCGGTAAGATACCCCTGACCGCCAGGGCGTGTCTCGAAGCTCACATTCGCATCCAGCACGAAGCGCGTCGTTGCACATTGATCAACCGTCGCTTTGATCTGGCTGAAGTAGGCTTGAATCACCGTACTCGATCTCCCGGAGTTGGTGCAACTTTTCTTGAAGCCTCTGCATTAGCTTGTACTCCCCGGCCCAGTGCACGTACTCTTCATCCCCACCTTCCAGATCTTCGGCGGCCAACTCGGACATGAAATGTTCCGAGGTAACGCCATACTTCTGTTCGAATGGTGCAAGACGCTCCCTGGCTAGCTTCATGGCAAGCTCAAGCCTCACGACCTCACCTTCGATAGCGGATCGAACAAGGGGCAACACTTCGCTTGCCTTCTGTCTTGGCTCCACGTAAAGAGTGCTCATCACGTGATCTCCTTATCTCCCCGTACATTCCATCCAGCGGTTGCCGGACTGACGCATCAATCTGCAGAATTGCACCGGCTGCGTCATGGCAGACTGGCCAACATCCCGTGCAAGCGTTTCTCGTCGGTGACGACTGCCTCCCATTCCCAATAATCGCGCTCTACCTCATAGGAATGTCTGTCGGCGATGCGTCCTGCCTGCCAGGCCTGCTGAAAGGCGTCAAACTCCATGCCGTAGCGCCGCTCGAACGCTTCTCGTTGTTCTCGGGCCTCTTTCAGCTTCAAGCGCACCAACTCTTTCATCGCAAGAGGCAGCGCGACTTCCCATCGGGGCTCTTGCGTAAGGTCGGTCAGGATCTGGTAGATCGGTTTGGAAATCGTCTCTGTATTCATTGCATTCCCGCCCATCTCGTCCGCTGCCAGTTATGATACCATGGGTCGCGCGAGCAGCCCAAGAGAAGCGCCGCTCCGAAGGTGCCCGTTGTTCGGTGCCGGCACGGGTTTCGAGGGAGCGAGACGCTGTTCTGTTGGCAGGGTTAGGCGTCCACAGTTGCTTTGCTCCCAGGCTCACCCCAAGCTTGTGCGCCCCGCATCGGCCGGTCAAGTAGTCCAGCACGGTGCACCGCTCGCGCTCGATGTTGCTCAGGCGGATGGGTTGCTGGACTGGGGGAGGCCCAACTGCCCGTGCTGCAGGGCTTCCCGGACGCAATAGGCGTCGTATTTCTGTCGGGAGAACACGACCAGGCCGGCGAGGAGATCGGCCACCTGGTACAGGGGCGCTCTCTTCGAATCCACTTTCAGGGTTCGTTGCTTTTGCGGGCCAGGAGCCGGCCCGACTGAGCGTACCGCAACGAATTACTTCGGTCGAGTTCGAAAATCACACTCCTACACACCCTGGCCTCCGGTATCTGACGCACAGCGAAATCCTCGGCCAGAATCCGGGCCACCACCCGGTCGAAGTAGCCGCCGGCCTCGGCTACCCGCGCCGGCTTACTTGTATGAAGGCGCAGCCTTCTCGGATGCATTACCTTTGCATTACCCTTTCGTTACCTCACCTTTCCCGGACGGCAAAATGTACCGTATCTGCTTCCCATGCCCAACCTTCTGGAGCATGTCCATCTCGACAAGAGCTCTCATATCCTGGTAGGCCGTTTTGTTAGAGACGCCAAAGAGCCGGCGGTATTCCTGATTGGAGATGCTGCCTCGCTCTTGCACGTACTCCAGTGCCCGCCGCTGCCGGTCGGTGAGCTCAGCCATCCTACGAGCCCGCACCTCTTCGGGAGTGACCAGCCGCCTCTGTTCGATACCGTTGTGCAGAATCAGCCGGACAGCGGCCGGCTCCTCGATCCACTCGGGCGGTGGCAGCCCTGCTGCCTCCATCTCGTGATACATGCGGTCCACACCCTCGCCGATGTCCTTGATGTAACGCATCTCGGCCAGGACCCGGGCGATGCGGGGGTTACGAGAAAAGTGGTCGTGGCGGATGGTCTCCGCGCTGACAGTGCCAGGGAATGGGCCAGGGCTGATGACCTCCAAACGGTCGTCGAACATCAACACCTCTACCGGTCGGCCCGTGATGCTGTAGGCCCGATGGGCCACGGCATTGGTGATCCCCTCCTGCCACACGAACTCCGGATACTCCGGCGTGACCACGAATTTCCCGCCAGGTCCAAAGCGGGAGAAGTCGCGGATCAGCGTCCCCACCAGAGCGAAGGTTTCGTCCAGCAGTCTGGGCAACGGCTGCTCAATGGTGCGGTCCTTGACTATGTTCATAGCGGCGCCAGTCAGGGCCTCAGTGCCTTCATAACGCAGAAAGCGAATACCTGGACGAGGGTGCCAGTGGTCCGGCTTGCGGCCACAGAGAAGCACGCCGGCCAGGTTGATGCGCAACCCATCACCGTCTCGCTGCGCCAGCTCCCGGGCAATCAGCAGATCTCGCAAATCTCCCCGGGCTTCGATCATCTGGGCATAGCGTTTCAGCAGGCCCTCGTCCAGATCGTCGTAGCTCGCACCTCTCGCCAGTTCAGACTCGTAATTGGCCTGGCCTTTGTCATAGGCCAGTTACAGGACTTCCTGCACCCTCAGCCGCCGGTTCTGGTCACCGACACGCAAGTAGACGGTTTTACGGGTATAGGTACAGGCGTAGTGGAACCACAAGGAAGTGTGCGGGAGCTGCCTCATCCAACCGCTGGCAGACTGTGCGTGGTTTGCGACAGGCATCCTGGCGTTTCATCAGGCTAATTACGCCTCCCCGGTTTTCACGTATAGCTCCACCCCATACAACGCGGCTACTCGCTCGTCGGTTTCCTGCTCTACCTCGGCGATTTGTTCGGTGAGCGCGGCGGTTTCGTCGCGAGCGGCGGTGAAGAGGCGCAGGGGGGTGTTTCTGGCGCGGCGGGTGAAGTCGTCGGGGGTGAGCAGCCACGGCTCTTCCAGCGGGTTGCGGCTGGAGGATTGAGCCGGCGAGGAGCCGATGTCGCACAGGAACTGCGCCACCCGCCGCCGGCGCTGCATGTGCAACTCTTGCGCCTTCCGTGCCAGTGTCGCCATCGTCTCTCGTTCGTCTACCGGTGCGTCGGGGATGGGGAGGGTTTCCATGTAAGCAGGCCGTGTTCCAGCGCGTGGAGCGTCACCAGGTTGCGCAGGATGTGACGCTGAAGCGAGACCAGGAAGCTACTGCCGCTGCTCTCCAGCCGCTTGAACAGGTTGGTGCGGGAGAAGCCGATCAACCGCCGGCCGGCGCGGTTCAGGTTCTCGAGAATGCGCTTTTCGTCGGCGTTGGCGCGCCTGTCAGCACCGGGTCTCAAGTAATTCGCCAGCCCGTAGCGGGGCAGAGACAGATTCTGGATCACGTCCACCACCGCATCGCGGTACAGGCGGGCGTATTGGTCGGCCGGGTCTGTGTCGTCCAGGGTGAAGGTGAGATTGCAGGGCCGGCGCCGGGGAAAATAGGATCGCCGGTTGCCCAGCATCACGTAGTACCGCTCTTCCTGAGCGTCGTATTGGGCGTAGTTCGCCATAATGAAGCGGCGGGTGCGGCGCACCAGGAAAAGCCGCATCAGGTCGCGCCAGTCGTCGGGATGGGGGCTCTGCTCAAAAGCGCGCAGGGATCGGGGAGAGGCCTGGAAACGCGCGATGAAGTCAGCTTCGTTGTACCCTCGCGCTCCCCACGCCTGAAAGAACTGCTCTGGGCGCAGGCCCAGGTCCTGGCTCTCATCCAGGAAGAGTCGCAACTGATTGCCGATATCGGTGAACTGCTTGTTGTAGGGGGTGGCCGTCAGCAACAGGCAGCGGGCATCGTTGGCCTCGATGTACTCGCGGATGGCGCGGTAGCGTTTGCCCTCGCGGTTGCGCAGGTTGTGGCTTTCGTCGATGATCACCAGGCGATAACGGCGCAGGATCGGCAACTCATCCAGCACCCTGCCAATGGAGAGGACGTGGGCGATCAGCCCATAGTGCTCAACGTATTGCTGCCACATGCTGACCAGGTTGGGCGGGCAGAGGATCAAGGTGTTGCCGCCTTCGTCCTCCTGGAAGATTTTTGCCACGGCCGTCGCCATGAGCGTCTTGCCCAGGCCGACCACATCGCCCAGCAAGACGCCGCCGCGCCGGTGCAGGTGATGCGCGGCCAGAGAGACGGCCGCCGCCTGGAAATCGAGCAGGACCCCCTCGAACTCTCCGGGCAGACTGAACTCCCGCTCGCCCTCTCGCGCCTCTTCCGAGAGGTGGTAGATCATCTTCAGGTAGACCAGGTAGGGCGGAACCAACTCCTCCCTGGCCCAACTGGTTTCAATAAGATCAGCCAGTTCCTCGGAGATGTCGAAGGCAAAGGCGTCGTTCCAGCGAGCGTCGAACCACCGTTGCAGTTTCTGCGCCGCGTCCTGGTCCAGCACGTCCACGTTGAGCTCGCCTTGCGCCGACAGGCCGGCCTGGGTCAGGTTGCTGCTGCCCAGGTACCCGACTAGCGGGGCGATGGCGTCCGTGCGGTGGACCAGGTAGAGCTTGGCGTGCAGCGGGTAACGCAAAAAGAGCCTGACTCGCACCTGGCGGGCGCGGAGCTGGCGGGCCAGTTGTTGCAAGGCCCGCTCCGCCTCGGCGGTCGGGACGCCGAACTCCAGTTGCTCCTTGAAGCTCTCGGCTGCGCGACGGCGCAATCGGGCGGCGGTGGGTCCGTCCAGCAGAACTTCTTGTTGCCCTGCTCGCTGCGCCAGGCGCATCTCCTCATCCGGCGTGCGATGCATCCCGACCAGCACGCGGACGCAGTGATCCTGGCTGCCGTCGAGGCGGGCGGTTACGGCGCCGGCCAGCTTCCCCCAGCCGCGCAGGTTGAAGTAGCCGACGCAGAAATCCGCCGCCCGCGCATCGTGGAGGGAGCGGCGCAGGGCATCCAGAAGGTGTAGTTCAATGTTATCGTAGATTGTGGGCATTGGGTTCTGTTGTCTTTTGAATCATCTGCCTGCGAACTGGCGCAAAATCACTCAGCGTCACGGGCCTTCCACAAGCCCTCTGAACCACTCTGCTATCTCGGCGATGGTCCTTCCCTCTACTGGTTTCCCTTCTGCCTGGCATCTGGCCTCCTCGGCCACTTCCACACAAAAGTGGATAACCTCATCCTTCGGCAACGGTCCTTGCAGAACGTACCCCCGCTCATTCAAGAAGTAGATAGCCGAGGCAAAGGCGGTACGCTTGGTACCATCCATAAAAGGGTGACTCTTGATCAGCGAATGGGAAAGAGCTGCTGCTTTGTCGAAATCGGTGGGATAGAGCTCGACCCCACCGAAGGTAGCAAAGGGCCGGGCCACAGCAGCGTGAAGCATCGCTGCATCTCGGATGCCCCCCAGTCCCCCGCCTCCCTTGGCCAACACCCGCTCGTGGATCTCGTAGACCCGCACCAGGAGACGGCCGACGACATCGGTGTCGTCCTTAGCAGGCCGCTCTGTCGTCATAGGCGAGCCAGTTCTTCAAACAACGCCTTGTTCTCATCAATCAACTGGTCCACAAAGGCCACGGCACTGTCCTGAAAAGCCTTGGACCACGGACGCTTCTCGACCTTGGGCCGCGACGTCTCGGCTGCCTGGCGTCGCGTTAACCAGACCTTAACCGCCGCTACCAGAAAAGAGTCAAGTTGCTCCTTGCTGATCTGCTCAGCCTCCAACTGCGCAGCGAGATCCTCTGGCAGCCTTACCGTAATGGTGGCCATTGCATCTGCTCCTCTTTTGATGACGTTCATCATTCCTTCTCTTCTCTACTCCACAATCAACAATGGATTAAAGCGCTGCCGGTTATGATACCATGGGTCGCGCG
>DOUV01000632.1:9141-9610 GCA_003520455.1 Chloroflexota bacterium
CGGTGCCGGCACGGGTTTCGAGGAAGCGAGACGCTGTTCTGGGCCAATATTTCCACCAGATTGTAATCGTTCCTCAGGCAGACACCGCCTCTGCTGAACCCGCGTGAGCCGGCTATCTCCGTGACAGCCAGAAAGCTCTTGCCAAAAAGCGTGCTGTCTAGTAGACTCGAATCCGGTGAACCTGTCGAGACAAGGTAAACAGGATGTCTCATGGCTCCCCGGCCCGGTCCCCAAGACATCACCGGACTCGCTGCGGCCGACTTGCGGGTCTACCTGCTCGGAGCACCGCGCGTCGAGTGGACCGGTCGCCCCCTTGCCATCCCCCGCCGTCAGGCCCGCGCACTGCTCTACCGCCTGGCCGCCTCTCTAGAGGCGATCCCGCGTGAGCATCTCTGCTTCCTCTTCTGGCCGGATGCTCCGGATTCAGTCGCCCGCCGCAACCTCAGCCACCTGCTGACCCACCTCCGCC
>DOUV01000101.1 GCA_003520455.1 Chloroflexota bacterium
AGGCCGGCGTCGGCTGCCTTGGTGGCGCGGCGGAGCGCTGCCTGCTCGGCCGGGCTCTTGACGCGCCGCATCTGCCAGAGTTGGTCGTCGAACGACTGCCACTCGATGGGCAATGCCTGAACTGCTTGCCAGACCGGGAGCGGCATCAAGTCCGTATCGGTCAGGCCGAAGGTCGCCCGGTCAAAGCGACCCAAGACTTCCCGGAGCCCCGCCCCGAGGTTGCTCCAGACCACCACCTCGTCGGCCGCGACCAGATCGCCCCGATAGTTGGGACCATCCACCAGCAACGTAGCGCCGCGATCGGAGAGCACCAGGAAGCCGTGCCCGAGCCCGGCGACGCCCGGTTGAAAGACCGTGTTTGGGAAGGGCGGAAAGTGATTGCTGAGCCAGGCAAGAGCGCCTGGCCGGTCGTAGAACGACCGGCCGACAGCGACCAGCCCCTCCAGCCCCGCCGCGTGGGCAGCAGCCAGAGCGCGCTCTTGGCGCTCGCGAAACTCGCTCGAAGGAATCATGGGAGACCTCTATGCGTTGCGCGGGGGTCGTAGCCGAAGACATCGTAACAGCGCCTGTATCAGACCAAGAGATCACTCTGCTTCCGAGCCCGGCACATCACTGGTTGTGGCGTCGGTATTCCTCGATGGTCAGGGACAAGATGCTGTCGAGGGTGAAATGAAAGTGCTCGCCAAGGACGAAGACTTCGGTGGCGGTCGGCCGCTGTAGGGTGAGGGCCCGCCGCAGCGTCAGCCAGAGCTCGCGCCGGAGGAATTGATACTCTTGAATGACAGCAACCAGGGGAATACCTTGCCGAATTCTGGTCCGGGCATGGCCCACCGAGCCAGCATAGACCTCGGCACCTGGTTGAAAGGCGGACGCCCGCGCCCCGTGTCGCAAGCTGCCAACGAGTGCGGCGATCAACAACGGCACCTCATCACGCAGTTCCTGCAAGGTCATGTCAGGCTGGGCCTGGAAAGAGGGAATCTGGAGCATCCGCTGGATCCAGCGGGCCACGATCTCACGGCGCTCCTGCTCGATGATGTCGGCAGCATCCAAGAGCGCCACGCGCAACCGCCTGAGCGCCGGGATGACAGTAGTCAGCTCCTCCACGAGGCGCTCCTCGGCCTCCGCATAGAGTTCGTGCTGGAGCCGATTCGACTGGGTAATAGTAATCACCGGCGGGGCGGACGCCAGGGTCGCCAGCGAGGCTTCGAGTTGACTGACCCCATCAGGAGCAATGAGTGGGTCCAGCACCACCGCCGCGGGCTTGTATTCGGCCACCCTGCCAGCGTCTGACGGGTCCAGGCCAAGACTCTGGCAGGCCCCATGACACTGATCGTTGAGTGTGGCCACGAGCCCCTCGCGCGCTTCCACATGCGAGCTGACGACCACAATTGTCGGTAACACCCTTTCCTCCTTCCGATCACCCGTGAGAGTCCCAAGTCGTAAAGGTTAGCTATCGCAACTGCCGGGATCATCCATGCCTCGGGCCCGGGGGAACCGCCCAGCCATCCCGTGTGACAAAACCTTCATCATTATAACCCACACGTTAACGCTGCCAATCCCCATTTTATTGACGATCGTGTACGGTGGAGGTGACGGCACTACCATCGCCTCCCCCATCCCGATCTGAGGAAAAGCGTTTCCCATCTCCCCGGCCACAAAGCCATGACCACGGCTATAGCGCCGGTCAAGGGGTCAGACGTCCGAGGTCTCGAAAGAGTTCGGACGTCTCCGATCATGCGCCCCCCGCGACTCCTTGACCCGTGTTCGATTCCCCATCGGCGAAGGGTTCTTAATCAGCCGCGGGCGGCGAGATCCGTCTCGCCGCCCCCAAGGCAGCTCCAAAGTCGAGAGGAAGAGGCGCGACAGACCTGGCTCTCGCGGCAGCGCTCGATTGGAAGGATGAAGCGGCTCACGGCAGTCCAGTGTCCAGGATGATAGGCGCTCGCACCTGGACCAGCGGCAGGATGGCGCCGTCACGGCGGCCACGTTGCGCCAGGAGCCAGCCTCTTCTACAATCCGGGCACCTTTCTTCGCGAGAATGCCATGACCAGTGCACTCAGTCACGAGATCACCTTCCGGGTGCGGTACGCCGAGACCGACCAGATGGGCATCGTTCACCACAGCGTCTACTTCATCTGGTTCGAGGAGGCACGCTCGGATTTCATGCGGGCCCGCGGCTCGAGCTACGCCGAGTTCGAGCGCGCCGGCCTATTGCTGCCACTCTCTGGCGCCAGCGCACGCTTCCTGGCCCCAGCCCGCTACGACCAGCCGGTCACGGTCCGCGTCTGGGTCGAGCGGTTGCGCTCGCGCACGCTGACCTTTGGTTACGAGGTCCGCGCGGCTCAGAGCGGACAGACCCTCGTCACCGGAAGCACCACCCACATCGTCACGACCAGGGACGGCCAGGTTACCACCTGGCCGCCTGAATGGCGAGCGAAACTGCTGGGCCCGGTGTAACGGTCGCACGACCTTTGCACGAATCTTGCCGGGGGAGCAGATGGCAATCGAGCGCTAAGTTGAAGATGTCGCCGGCGCCGAAAAGGAGGTCCCTCATGAACAGCCGCGAGCGCGTGATCGCCGCCCTGGCGGGTCGTGATGTCGATCGCCCGCCCTATGCCCTCTGGCGTCACTTTCCCGGGATCGATACCGACCCCACAGCCCTGGCGCAGGCGACGCTGGCCTTCGCCCGGCGCTGGCAGATCGACCTGGTGAAGCAGACGCCGAACGGCCTCTACGCCGTCGAGGATTGGGGCGTCCCGGTCCAGCCGGCCGAGCTGGTTGGGACCGCGCCAGAGATCGTGGTGCCGCCGAGGCTGGAGAGCCCGAGCGGTTGGCGGGAGTTACCGGCACTGACGCCAACGGCCGGCGCGCTCGGCCGCGAATTGGAAGCACTGAAGCGCGTGCGTGACGGCCTGGACTCGTCGGTGCCTGTGGTGATGACCATCTTTAGCCCGCTGACCCTGGCCTGGAAACTGGTCGGCCCGCGACTCCTCGATGACCTCCACGACCACGACGAGTCCCTGCGCGCGGGGCTGAAGATCATTGCGCGGAGCGTGGCCGACTTCGGGCGCGCCGCGCTCGATGCCGGGGCTGACGGTCTCTTCTTCGCCACCCAGCTCGCGACCCGCCAGACGCTCGCGCCTGCGGACTATACCACCTTCGGCGAGCACTTCGATGAGATCGTGCTCGGCGAGGTGCGCCCTCGAGCCGACCTGCTGATTCTTCACCTCCACGGCACCGACATCTTCTTCAGCCTGGCAAACGACTACCCGGTTGACGCAGTGAGCTGGCACGACCGCGAGACCGAGCCGATCCTGGCCACGGCCATGGGTCTGACGAGCCGCGGCCTTGTCGCGGGGCTTGACCGGCGCGCTTTCTTGGAAGGTCCAGCGGTCGTACGCCGCCAGGTCCGGACCGCCCTCGACATGACCGCCGGCCGCCGCCTGATCCTGGCCCCCTCCTGCGTCATCCCCAGCGAGGCGCCGGACGAGGCCTTGCAGGCGGTGGTGGACGAAGTGCAGCACTGGGCCACGAGTCTGTAATCATCACTCAGCCTGACTGCCGCTCGAGTTGGTGGTACATCGTCAGAACCTGGTCGGTGATGGCCGACCAACCGAAGCGTTGCGCCCACACCACCCCGGCGGCGCCCATGGCGCGACGGAGAGCCGGCTGCTCGAGTAACTTCTCGATCTTATCGGCCAGGAGATCGGGCCGCTGAGGGGGGACGAGGAAGCCGGTCTTCCCATCTTGAACCGTGTAGGTGAGCCCGCCGACATCGCTGGCAATCACCGGCGTGCCTGAAGCCATGGCCTCCAGCGCCACCATGCCGAAGCTCTCGTAGTGACTGGGCATGACCACCATCTCGGCGGCCGAGTAGAAGTCGGGAAGCGTCTCCTGGCTCTGAGCGCCGAGGAATGTCACCAGCCCTTCCAGGCCCAACTCGGCGCGCAGCGCGCGCAGCCGGCGCATCTCGGCGGTGAGCACCTCGTTGGAATCCTCGGCACTTCCGCCGATCACCGCCAGCGCCAGATGGCCGGGCCAGTGAGGGTGGCGCCGGACCACCAGGGCGATCGCCCGGAGCAGGGTATCGATGCCTTTGAGCGGCTCAACCCGCCCGACGAAAAGAATCAGCCTGGAGGTTGGCGAGATCGTCAAGTTCGCGCGCGCTTCGGCCTTTCGAATCCGGCGGAAGAGGCTCAAGTCCACCCCGCACGGGATGATCTCAATCCGCTCGGGGTCGGCACCGTAGAGGTCGAGCATCTGCTGGCGGTCCAGGGGGGTGGCCGCCACGATGCGATCCGCGAAACCCATGATTCGCCGCTCGCTCGCAATGCGGACGTCGAGCTCGCGCTCTTCGCTCCGCTGGGCGACGCGGTTCTTCATCTCACCAAGGGTGTGAAACATCTGGATGATGGGCGCCTTCCAGGCTGCCCGCAGGCGTTCGGCCACGAGCCCACTGAGCCAGTAGTGGCTGTGGACAACATCGTAGCTCAGGTCCTCAGCCGCCGCCATCGCCAGTACGTTCTCCGTGAATTCGGGCAGGTAGTTGTAGAGCTCGTTTTTCCCGACGTGCGCCACCGGTCCGGCGACTGTGTGGATCACGCGCACGTTGCGAGCCATCACGACCACGGCCGGGTGGCTGAGACTCTCCGCGTGAGTGTAGATATCTACGGCCCAGCCACGCCGCCCCAGTTCGCGGCTCAGCTCGCGCACGTAGACGTTCATACCACCGGTATTTTTCCCGCCCAACATCGCCAGCGGGCAGGTGTGCACGCTGAGCATCGCCACCCGGCCCCGTGGCGGCCGCTCCTCGACCTGAGGGGTGCCAGGCCGGACCACCTGGTCACAGCACGACGTTCGAAGAAAGCTCATTCTCTCACTCCTCCTACAACAGTCCGCTTCCAATCCATCATGCAATTCCTTTGCCACCCTCCCTGGAAAGATCGTACTCCTCATCGGCACGCACAGCGGCGGACGACGCCCGGCAGAAATTGATCTCTCCGGGCGCCCCCGCCGCTGTGCTCGTCTTTGGGTTAACCGCCGGGCCACTCTAGTTGCAGGCGCCAGACCGGCTCGGCCTGTCCGCCGAAGCGGAATTTATAGTCCTCTTGGCCGCGCAGGAAATCAAAGCGCCGGCGACCGAGATTAATCGCGTGCTCAATGCCGTAGGCCAGCAGAACCCACCCGGGGCTCATCTCGGGCACGAGGGTCGGGTCGTGGCCGGAATTGTAAAGCAAAATCTGGTTATCGTAATCGAAGGTGAAGTAGGTCGCGGCCGGTTGGCCGTTCACGAGCAGCACACTGAGCGCGAGCCAGCCCTCGCGGGCCGCGATATGCGCCACGTCGCGGAAGAAGGCTCGCATGCGCGGTGTCATGAAGGCGGCCTTGGTTGGATCACTCCGGGCGTGGAGATCAAAGAAAGTCTCCATCGCTTCGTCCAGGCCGGACGGTGGCCCCGCACGAACCTGGTACCAACTCACCAACACGTCGCGCCCGGCTTTCCGGACCTTCCGGCGCAACTCGCGCCGCTGCTTGCCATCGAGCTGAGCAAGATAGGCGTCCCACGTGTCCGGCAGGGTGACCACCGGGCAGACCTCGTCGCGCTCGACCTGGAGCTTGAAGCCGGCGGCCGGCGCCAGGCGCAAAAATGCCTCGCGCAGCGGCGAGGCATGAGGAACGGCCCGCAAATCGATCTGACGCGCGCCCGTACACCACCCATCGGCCCACCCGGCCAGCAAGCCCGACGCCACAGCCTCCTCGTCCCCGGCAGCCGCCAGGGCGTCCAGGTAGTCACTCACGTCCACTCCGCCGAGATAGCGTAGCACCGGCTCGCCGTCCCCATCCGTCGTCAGGCCCATCGGGGCCAGGCCAATCAGGGCGTCGTTCTCATCCCGAACCAGAAACAGGCGCAGGGTCCCGGGCTCTCCAAAGTGCCGCCACCAGACCTGCGCCCACTGCGGGGTGTTGTAGAGTGTGGCAGTCCGGCTTCGGCAGTGAAGCGCGGTCCACGCTGGTGCCAGCGCTGCCAGTGCAGCATCATCCGTTCGCAATTCAACGCGCATCGCTGTCCTCGTATCATCACCATGCCCACGGCGGATGGGCCTATCATCTCCATCTCAGACCGCCTGGAGTATAGTGAGGACGCTTTGCAAGGGCAAGTAATCCAGCTCACCATTTGAAGACCCGCTCGACCACTCCGGATGAATACGGTGGTGCTTTGCTGCTGACGAACCGTGGGCACAATGGCATTATGCCCGCCACCCTACGCCGTTGGCCAGTCAGGGTCAACGTGACCGGCGACGAGGGTGTAGCCATGCGTGAGGCGTGGGAGGTAGCGCTCTTCGAAGAAATACGCGACGGCTTCGGCTTCCTCATCAAAATCCCAGTTATGGGCACCGTAGGGCGCCTCGTACCAGGGATTCTCCAGCGTCGGGCGCGTCGAGCCCAGCTTGTCGAAGGTGGCATGGACGTGCCAGGGGTGACCTCGCCGGGTCTTCGGCTCCGTCTGCGTCATCCAGAGCAGGTACCACGAGCCATCGGGATGCTCGAAATAGGCATGGTAGGGCGGCCCTCCGCGCGTGATGCGGGTCTTGTTCTCAGCCATCTGTCTCCTCCTTCGAGTGGGACCGGGGCGTGATATCAGTAGCAACCTGGGGACCACCATCCCCGGTGGGCCAGCCAGGCGCAATGTGCCCCTGGACGAGCCGGTAGCCGTGCATGATGCGCGGGAGGTACCGATTGTAAAAAAACTCGATCACGGCCGCGTTCGGGTCGTAAAAATCGCGATTGGCGCGCCCCCAGGGGCGCTCCCACCAGGACCAGTCGCGATTCGGCCGAGGCGCTCCCATCTTGCTCCAGCGGATGTGGACGTGCCAGGGGTGCCCGCGGCTGGTCTTTGGGAAGGTACGAGTCATCCAGACCATGTACCAGTGCCCGCTCGTGTGTTCAAAATAGGCGTAGTACGGAGGGACTCCGTAGCTAATCCGACCGGAATTCGTCGCCATGCTCTCGCTGCCTTTTCTCTCTCAATCGCCACCGTTACCATAAATTATAGTCAAGTCCGCGACGTCACCGATCTTCCGAGGAGCGCACCCAGTTCGGTTGAAAGTGGGGACCGAGGTTGCGGGTTTTTTCGCGAGAATGAGAACGGCCTCGGCATTTCACCATACCCAAAACGGGTTTCTGCGCTATAATACAGGCGCGGGCATAGAAGATGCAGGAGCATGGCATGGCGACGATTACCGTCGAACTACCGGCAGCACTCGTGCAAGAAGCAGAGGCGCGAGGCATATCCACTGCAGAGCTTGAGGACGTCGCGATACGCCTCCTCGAGGCGTATCTGCACAAGCGCGGCGTCTCTTCCCCGCTCCCGGAATCGTGGACGGATGGTGCGGAATTTACGCGCCGCGTTATCGCGGCCAACCGCGAGCTGTTTGAAGAACTCGCCGTTCTGTGAACGAACGCAATCCGCTGGCGGACCAAATCGGTGCGCTGGTCGTGCAGGTCTACGCAATCCACAAGACTGTTATCGCTGAGACTGGTGGTCTTGAAGGGTTGCGTGAGAGTGAGAGCTGAGAGACGCCAACCGCGCTGGAGCCCCTGGCACTCGATCTGCGCGAGACGCAAGCCGAACTGGCCACAAGCTCCGGGTGTACGCAGGAGTTGTGGGGGGCGGACCCCTCCCCCAGCCCCTCCCCGTTTCGGGGAGGGGAGTCAGACGCGCGCCCGCCAGCCGCGCGGCACTTCGTCTCCCCCTTCCCTCGCAGGGAAGGGGGCCGGGGGGTTAGGTTCTGCCGGCGACGCCAGCTGCCTGACAACTCGTGCGTACACCCACAAGCTCCTAGGGCTGTGTCACAGTCCGGGAGCACCGATCAAGCGCAAGGCGCGATCAACGGAGGCGCCGTAATGACGGAGGGCGTCAGGGATGGAACGCCAATCGTTGGCGCGGCAAAGGCTGATGATCGCAGTGCGCAGGGTGGCCAAGGCGTGAGGGGCCTGGCCAACGCGGAGGCGGCGTGAGTCCTCACCGCAGGTGACATCGCGGACCGAAGGGTCACGGTTTTCAATGGTCCCGTGGGCGCGCCCGAGGACCTCGAAGTGGCTGGCGCCGGCCAGAGCGCGCGGCACGCTGCGAATGGCATCGGTGGTTTCCTCGCTGATCTGACCAGTTTTGGGAATGACCCGGCGACAGTGGCGGCGCAGGACTGGTTCGACGTCGGGCCAGTCCAGGGAGTCGCGCCAGGCCGTCGAGGCGTCAAGGGTCCGGGTCTCCAAGCGACCGTGCCCTGTGTCGAAGGTGCGATCGGTTGGCACCTCGTCGGCGTCGTCGCCACTCTGCCAGGGAGGGCCGTCGAAGAGCAGGGCGATATCACGATAGCGGGTCGGCTGGTTTGCCTTGACGATCATGAGGGCGTGCCCTTGCTGGGTCCGAATCTGTTGGGCGAGACTGGCGTGGGTATGCCAGGCATCCAACGTGACGACGGTGTCGCACAGATCACAGGTGGCCACGAGCTCTGGGACGGTCGCTTGTTCCCTGCGTCCAGCGGGGATGGCCGCGTGGGCCAGCCCGATCCCGCGGTGATGGCGCCCCACACGGACCAAACTCAGGGCCGCACCGGAGCGCTTGACCCCTCGCACCGCCTTGCCATCCACCGCCAGCCCTTCACGCCCCACCCCGCTCGCCGTCACGATCGGCGCTGGGGTCGGCTCGGGCGCACTCCACCTCATCGTGAAAGCCGCTACCTCCGCTTCCAACGCCGTCAGGTCAACTGCTCGCAGCGCTCGCCGCAGCGTGGATGGACTTGGCAGGCGCTTCCGCGCCGGGCGCCGCCGCGCGATCAGCTCGTCGGCCTGTTCCGGCACCCACGGTCCAATCCCGCGCCCGTTCGGTTGCCCACTCGCCAGCGCCGCGGCCATCACCGCCATGATCACGCCCCACCCATGTCGCTGCCCACGCGCCTTCCGCGGATCGCTGACCGCCTGCAACGCCGACAGCACCGGGCTAGCCTGCTGCTCGTCCATCGCCTACTCCTCCTCTGTTGGCCTCCAGAGCGTGTACTCGATGGACTTCCTTTTTCCTCCTCGGACTTTGACACAGCCCTA
>DOUV01000903.1 GCA_003520455.1 Chloroflexota bacterium
GGGGGCTGCCTACCCCGCGGGGTGGAACCGTCAGCAGGCCCGTGCCCTCGCCATGCTCCGCGCTCGTCTCAAGCGCGACCGCTGGGATCCGACCATCGCCTTGCGCCCCAAGCCCAAGCGCACCTATCAGCGCAAGGCCGCCTACGCTCACAACTCGTGCCTGCACCCTTTCCCCGGGTGTACGCAGGAGTTGTGGGGGGCGGGACCCCTCCCCCTTCCCTCGCAGGGAAGGGGGCCGGGGGGTTAGGTTCTGCCGGCGACGCCATCTGCCTGACAACTCGTGCGTACACCCCCCAACCTGCAAGCGAATTGACAACTGTGAGAAGAGCGGTATACTCCAAAACGAGCTGGGTGGCTTGGTGAAGTCGCCGGTACCCAATCCGGGGCAGTAGTCAAGCTGCGAGCGCCCTGATACAGGCGCCCACCCGGCGTTTTTCTTTCGGCCGGCGTCATCTCAGCAGAACCGCAACAACTCCCCCAGGGTCACCCGCTTTTCGGGGCGCAGTACATCTCTAACAGGCCACCATCACGCAACACAAGCTTATAGCGGAACAGACCTGCATCACCTTGCACTTCTTCACGCCCCGCCGTCCAATGCGTCACCTGGGGATTCATCACGATCAAGGCCTTGACATGAGCCAGGTACTCGGCGGCGTCTTTCACAACGCCAGTTCCAGGCGGCGGATCTTCTCTAAGATGTCCTGGCGAAGCTCGTACAGGCCAGCCCATTCGAAGAAGTCCATCGCGTCACCCAGCTCCCCAGTCTCAAAGCGCTGATAGAATGAGGAAGACTCCATCCCGTAGCGTTGTTCAAAGTCACGCAGGTCACGCTCATAGCGCTCCAGCCGCAGCCGATACCGGCTGAGCGCAACGTCCAGCAGTTTCCCCAAAACGCGATCCAATTCCGCTTCATCGGAATAAGCATCCTTGAGCACTTCCAGTTTGTTCAGTTTAATTGCCATCATGACCGCCTCAAGAGTCCTCGCCGCCATCCAGGTCTTGCCTGGGCAAGATGATCGCCGTGACCGTTAGGGGATCAATCACCACATGATTCGGAAACGCTCTCACGTCCATCTGTCTCCATCCCCAGGAGCACCACCGGTTTCAGTCCACGCGACTCGAATCATGACCGCTGGCGGCTTCGCCTCCTGGATACAGAACAAGCATAGAGATCCTGCCCCACTCCGTCAAACACGCATCCTTCCCTAAGAGACGGTGATGGTTGCCCCAAATTGACAGGAACAAGAAGAAAGCCAATTCGTGTCAATTCGTGGAATTCGTGGCTGACGTTCTCGCCGTTTGCGGGGCGCAGGGGTCACTTCACCACCCGCGTGTGTTCGAGTGAAGCGGCGCCAAAGCATGCCCTGAGCGCAGTCGAAGGGTTCAGGACGAGGGCCAGGCGGAAGCCGGTCGCGGTCAGGGAGTTGAGGGCCTGGGCTTCGTGTCGCGGATGGAGCGTTGAGACCGCCTTGAGTTCAAGAATGATCCTCTCCTCGATCACGAAGCCGGCGACGTCCTCGCCCACCAGCACGCCCTTGTAGGTCACCGGCAGGCGTCTGAATTGCTCGAACCAAATGGCGCGCAGCGAGAGTTCGTGCGCCAGGGACGCCTGGTAGACCGCTTCCAGGGACCCGGGGCTGAGGCGGCGATGGATCTCCATGGCGGCGCTGACAAGAGGGAAAAGACTTCCGAAGTCTTGTTCGCCGCAGGGACCCGCTTTTTTGCCGTCGTCGGAGCGCGCTTTGGGCAAGCACGGTCCCTACCAGACTTCGGAAGTCTGAGGACTTGACCCGCGCGCCAGGAGAGTTCTTTGGAAAGGATCCTGCTCACGAGGCCCCTCGGCGGGGGACAGCCACGAATGGCTCTGTCGCTCCTTCGTGTCAACTGGTGCCATTCGTGGCGAGATTGCCATGCGGCTGTCAACGCTTTCACTCTGCAAGACGTCGATGAAGCGCAGCCGGCCCTTCACGGCGATCAGGCGCACCTGGTCGAAGGCCCCGACGCGGGTCAGGGTACATGTCGCCATCTCCCATGATGCCCCAGCTTGCAGTGGGCCCAATCATTCGCCCAGCCATTCCTCTCGTGCGATGCCTGCCTGTCTCAAGATCCGTCTCAGCAAGCCAACACCGATGTCACCTTCATATGGATTTGGAATGATAACCGTCACATCCCCACGGCGCATCTGAGGGTGCCGGCCGCCGCCAAACGGACCTTCAAAACCCAGGGCACGCAAACGCCGTACGAACTCATCGTGAGAGACAGGTGTTAATCGGGTCATCAGGCCGTTCAGGTGGGCTGCGCGATGGCGTTCAGATCAATATCTGCGATCACTGCGATTGCCAACCCCAGACGCAGACGCAAGGCAATCCAGTCGCTGAGCGCTTCCCGTAGCTCACGCCGACACCCTTCCAGGGTACGGTGGCGAGCCCATACGCCTTGCAAACCGGGAATTTCTCCCCAATAGGTATGGTCGTCTTCAATGATCTCGTAGACGGCCCGTTCCATGGCCTGATCCAGATAATTGGCTAACATACCGCGGTCTCCTCAGAATGAATCGCCGTGCTCTGCTGCCGGCGCGAGGAACAGTTCGACGGCCTGGTAGAGTGCGCGGCGCACCTGTTCAGGGGTTCGACCCGCACTCATCACCTCAAGTGGCATGGCATGCGCCACGAGAGGTTCCCTGAGCATTCGGTGTTCCCCACTCGCCCAAGTACTCCACCAGGGAGGCTTCCCCATCGCCGAGCACCGCAACAACGGTGCCCGGTGTTCCCTCCGGTGCAACGCCACCAGGCGCACAATCCAGATTGTCCGAATCCGCCGCGCTCCACCGGTTGGGCCGGTGATAGAGACCTATGCCCATTATAGCCCAATCTTGCCCATGTTCGAATTGACACTTCGGTCATGAACTGCGACGACGTGTATCCACTGTGCGGCGCTGACTTCAACGGCCCCCGGACGTCCCTGCCCAGAAGCTACCACCTCGTCCTGAACCGCTGCTGGGAGGTATAGCTCGCTGTAGAGCAACGGCAGCAGATCAAAATGCCCGATCTGGGCCAGCGCAATCAAAGGGCCGGCGTTGGCTACCACGATCACGCGTTGTTCCCCGACCCAGCGATACGACCAGATTCATCCATTCGCTGCGCCAACCTCTTTACGTCGGCCACTAGTTCCTCGGGTGACTCCGTGAAGTAGGAGACGTCGTGCTGTGCCAGCAGTTGGATGAACTCTAGCTTGGAGCGTCCCAGTAACTCGGCCCCTTTCCCTGAAGAGATACGCCCCTCCCGGAACAATTCCAACGCAATCAATTCCCGCAGTCGGGCCTCCAATTGCTCCCGCGGGACCTCCAGTGCTCCTAGCAAGTCGCGTGGCACCTCCAGGCTTACAGTCAACGTGCTCATACTCCACCGCCTTTCCATATCCCCCCATCCAGTCTGGCCACCTCGCAAGCTTGTCTACCACCACTGTGACTATATCTGGGCCTGGGGCCATGTCAAACTGCCGCTTCCCGAGCGTCAAGAATGTTCACTCTTTTACTTTCTGCCGCCGTCCGTGCGGGCGATCAATGTTCTCCACCGGCACCGCTGGTGGCAAGGGGCCGCGACTGTTGACCGCTTAACGCCTACCACTTTGGCTGCCACTGGGGTGTTATGGCGGACGAAGCGCTCC
Organism: Chloroflexota bacterium; assembly: GCA_003520455.1. Next base: position 3,667 of record DOUV01000903.1, read on the forward strand.
GCCTCGTTGACCAGGGCAATGTTGAACGCGGGGAAGGTGTTCCGACCGAAGGGAGAGCTGCTTCACCATCTTCGCCGCCTTCGTGGATGAGACCGGCACCACCCGGCCCTGAGCCTGCGGACGGAGCCTGCCCTGAGCTAGCCGAAGGGTCGCCTGGCGGTCGCGCGCCG
>DOUV01000904.1 GCA_003520455.1 Chloroflexota bacterium
CCTCCCTCCTCCCGTTCGTACTCTCGAGCATCGATCAAGGAGTCTTGACCGGAGGCCCCCCGCGATTTCTCTCTTGTGCTGAGATGGCGTCGGGCGGCGCCCCACGCCACCCCAACGACTTGACCGACGTTCTCGCCCGGTAATACGCCACCGAGGCATGCCGGTCCGGCGAGTGCTGGCACAACCCTTGCTGCGATGTTTGGTGCGTATTTTGCATCGCGGGTCATGTGCATCCGCGATGCAACTTGAAATACCACTCCATGAACCTTCCCCGGGTTCACACGAAAGGAAGTGCAGTATGGCACAAATCGGTACGAAGCCCACCAGGAGCCGAACCATGGCCGGCAAGACCAACGGCGCGGAGCCGAAGTTGTATCCGGCGCCAAAGTCGCTGGCGACACCGACTGACTTGACGGCGGACGAGGCGCAGGCTGTTGTGGAGGCAGTCAACCCCATTCTTGCTGACGCATTTGCCCTGTACGTCAAAACCAAGAATTTCCATTGGCACGTCGCGGGCGCGCACTTCCGAGATTACCACCTCCTGTTCGATGAGCAGGCTGAGGCCATTCTGGGATCGATTGATCTCCTGGCAGAGCGCGTCCGTAAAGTTGGCGGCACCACACTCCGCAGCATCAGCCATATCAGCCAGTTGCAGACCATTTCCGACGACAATGACGACTACGTGCCGCCCATCGAGATGATGCGGCGACTGCTGGCGGATAACCGTCACATCGCGAAGGTCATGCGGGAAGCGATCGAGGTGTGTGAGAACCATCGCGATACGCCGACCGCCAACCTGTTGCAGGAACTGCTTGACGAGACCGAGCGGCGCATTTGGTTCCTGTTCGAGATCTCAGAAGGGGCCGAGCCTACCGGGTAACGCACGAGTCGGGGGGCGACGCACGCCAACCCCCTCTCCTTCTCGAGTCTACGAGCCGAGGTGGGGCACCGTCAGGAAGCGAAACGCCGTTCGCCAGCCGAACGGCGTTTCGCTTCCTCCGTGGTCGCTCTGAGCACGCTGCGGGACTTATTTCTTGACGCACCCTCAGGAAGCAATCTGGTCGCATCTCCTACTTCGCCAGGGCCTGCCGTCCTCGCGCCAGGGCTCGCTTCCCGCCGCCCGGCGGCTCACCAGCCTCGCGCTTCTTGCGCGTGTAGTACTCCCAGTCGCCATCGTAGCTGGCCAGTTCCCCATCCTGGATCTCCACGATCCGGTCGGCGATGGCTTCCAGGAAGTAGCGGTCGTGGCTGATGACCACGACCGTGCCGCCGTAGTTCTCCAGGACCTCTTCCAGTGCCTCACAGCTCGGGATGTCGAGGTTGTTGGTCGGCTCGTCAAGCAGGAGGAGGTTGGCGTCGGTCAGCATGAGTTTGGCGAACTGGAGGCGGGCCTTCTCACCTCCACTGAGGGCGCCCACCGGCTTCTGAGCTTCGTTCTTGCCAAAGAGAAAGCGACCGAGGAAGCCGTAGGCCTCTTCTTCGTACATGGCCTTGTGCTTGCGCACTTCCTCGACTGGGGTCGAGTCGTAGTCCAGCGTCTGGTGCTCCTGGGCGTAGTAGGCGACCCTGGTGCTAAGGCCGATCTTGATCGTGCCGGCAGTGGGTTCCATCTCGCCCAAGATGAGCTTGAAAAGCACGCTCTTGCCTGCACCGTTGGGACCCACCAGGCCCACGCGCTGGCCGCTCCAGACCAACAGGTTTGCCTCGGTGAGCACTTCGTTGTCCTGGCCATCATCGTGGAAGACCTTCCAAACCCCCATCAGCTCCAGCGCCTTGTCCGACCCGCGCGTACCTCGGAGCTGCAGCCCCATCGTCCGCCGCTCGATCTGTGGCCGCTCGACGCGCTCGATCCGGTCGAGCCGTTTCTGCATGTTGCGGGCGCGCTTGATCATCTTCTCGTTTTGGCCGCCGCTCGACCAGCTCACGAGGCGGCGAATGGAGGCCTCCACCCGGCGGATCTCGCGCTGCTGCAGCTCGTACTGTTTGAGCTGCTGCATCTGCTCCTGGTGCTTGTCGAACTGATACTGCGAGTAGTTGCCCGGCCAGAGGCGGAGCTGGTGATCGATCACCTCGACGATCTCCTCGGACACGACGTCGAGCAGGTAGCGGTCGTGGCTGATGATCACGACCGTGCCGGGATAGTCGTTGATCAACCGCTCCAATTCGGTCTTCCCCATCATGTCGAGGTGATTGTCGGGCTCGTCGAGGAGCAGAACATCGGGTTGGCGCACGAAGAGCTGGCTCAGGCCAAGCAGTTTGCGCTGCCCGCCGCTCAGGGTGCCGACGGGCTGCTCGAACATTTCGTCCGAGAAGCCGAAGGCACGCAGGGTGCCTTCCACCCGGTTGCGGTAGTTGAGCCCACCGTGCTCCTGGTAGAGATGCAACATCCGCTCGTGCTCGGCCATCACCCGCTCCAGCTTGATCGGGTCGGAGTAGACCTCCTCCTCGCCCATGCGGCGCTCCAGGTGGCGCAACTCGGCGTCGTAACGGGCGACCTCCTCGCTGGCCTGTAGGGCGACCTCAATCACGCTCTGGTCGGGGGGGAAGACTGGCTCCTGCGAGAGGTAGCCGATGGTCAACCCCGCCATCCGCCAGACGGCGCCATTGTCGGGCTCCTCCAGGCCGGCGATGAGCTTGAAGAGCGTGCTCTTCCCGGCACCATTCGGTCCCACCATGCCGATCTTGTGGCCTCGTTGGATGGCCAGGGAGGCATTGTCGAGCACGACGTGGATACCGGCATAGATTTTCGAAACATTCGCGACATTGATGATAATCATGATCTCCCTCCGGGTGGGCCCAACTCACCCACGGAGGTCTCTTGCTGTGCAGGTGCCACGCACTTTTTAGAGGTGCATCGCCCCTCCACAGGCGCTCACCAGACACACAACGGCCGTGGGGCGTTGTCCCCACGGCCGTGCGCGCTGCCTGTTTTGCGGATCAGTTCAAACGTCGTCCGCTCGACATAAAATTCGGTCGTGGGGTACACGAAGCCATCGCACTGTTGCGGGACCACGTCGGGCGATGAGAATCAACGTATACGTCACGACCTGTCTCCTCGGGGGAATCAATTTCCGCCGACAGTATATCCATCTCGGGGCTCGGCGTCAACCTCTTGTGAGCGACGGGTGTACGCAGGAGTTGTGGGGGGCGGACCCCTCCTTTCACGGGTAGGTCAACAAGAGTGAAGGGAGGAAAGGTGAGGCGAGACTCGTGATCTGGTAGAATTGGAAGTATCAGCAAACCAATTCAAGGAAGAGCACGATGTCTCGCCCAGAGGGATTATCGGAGTGGGAAGCGGAATTGTCAACTCACTTGTCGGGGATGAACCGGTCATTGGTGTGGGGATTGGCGCTGTGGAGCTATGGGATGATCGTGGCGCGGAGTTGTGGGATCACGAGTGTGGTGGCCGTGCTGGTGGTGCTGGTGGGACGCAAACCGGATGCGGTGCGGCAGCAGTTGCGCGAATGGTACTATGATGCCGAGGACAAACGCGGCAGGAACCGCAGCGAAATGGTGGTCAGTGAGTCCTTTGGGGACCTGCTACGCTGGATTCTGGCGTGGTGGGCGCCAGACGAGAAGCGCCTGGCGCTGGCACTGGACGCCACCACGCTGCGCCAGCGCTTCACGGTGCTGGCCATCAGCGTGGTCTATCGGGGGTGTGCCATCCCGGTGGCCTGGGCCATCGTGCCGGCCTGCAAACCCGAGGCTTGGCGCCCCCCACTGGGAACGCTTGCTGCGCCTGCTGGCGCCGGCCGTCCCGACGGATTGGATGGTGATTGTGATGGCGGATCGGGGCTTGTATGGCCGCTGGCTCTTCCGGGCCATTCAAACGCACGGCTGGCACCCCTTCTTGCGCATCAATCATCAGGGCACTATGCCCCCACCGGCGAGGGCTTCCGTCCCCTGGCCACGGCCGTGCCGTAGGTCGGCACGCGCTGGGCCGGTCGCGTCACCTGCTTTTCGACGCGCGCCGCCTCGCTCGATTGTACCCGGCTGGCCTGTTGGGAGGCCCAGCATCAAGACCCCTGGCTCATCCTGACCGACTTGCCCCCTGAGATCGCCCAGGTCGCCTGGTACGCGATGCGCTTCTGGATCGAGCGGCTCTTCAAGGCGACCAAGCGGGGCGGCTGGCATTAGGAGCAGACCAAAATGGAGGACCCCGCCCGTGCCGAGCGCCTCTGGTTCGCCATCGCCGTCGCCACCCTCTGGGTCGTGGCCCTCGGCGGCGAGACCGAGACCTCCCTCACCCCCTCCTCTCTGGACGACCTCCCCCCCCGCCATGTCGCTCGCACCCGCTCCACCCGCCGCTCCCGCCCAAGGCTGCTCAGTTGTTTTCGCGCTGGCCTGCTCCGCCTCCTTGCTCATTTGCTCCTCGGCCAGCCCCTTACCCAGGCCCGTTTCGTCCCTGAACCCTGGCCCACCGCTCTTCACTCTTGTTGACCTACCCGTGAAAGGCGGACCCCTCCCCCAGCCCCTCCCCGAAGCGGGTTCAGGGGCGGACAGGGGGG
>DOUV01000920.1 GCA_003520455.1 Chloroflexota bacterium
CCTCGCGCTCGACACGGGCGCCCGGCTGGCCGGACGGCTGGACAGCGATGGCCTGGACCTGGCCGGGGTCAACCGACCAGACGGTGAGGGTCTCGGGGGTGGCGCTGGCAGCCGGGCTGGTCGAACCCCGGCCGCTCCACCAGACGTACCCTCCGAGGACCGCGACGATCACGAGCAGAATCAGGGTCGTTCGCGTGGACATGGGCTACCGCCTCCGCCACCAGACCCAGCCGCCCGCCAGCAACACGAGGAGCGGGATCGCGATGGTGGTGCCGTAGAAAATCGCACTGGACTGCGGGCCGGTCAGGATGACCTGGCGCGGAGTATCGGGGGTCGTGCGGATGGCGATCAGGGCCTCATCCGCCGCGAGCCAGTTGACCGCGTTGACAGCCAGGTCGACATTGCCGAAGGCGCCACGCACCGTGCTGAGAACCTGATTGCTGACAAAATCAGTGTTCCCGAAGACCACCAGGCGTGGTTGTTTCGGCGACTCGTTCGCGGTTCCGGTGTCGGATTGGCCAGAGGTGCGCTCAAGCGCGACCGCCAGGTTGAGCGGCCCTCGGGTATCTTTCCCCTCGTTGAACTGAACCTGGCGGCTCTGCAGGTCGGTCTCGGCCCAACTCTGAGGGCTGGTGCTGACAAGCGTCTGAGCGTTCGGGTTGTCGCTCACCACAGGCCGGGCGAAGGGGAAGAAGCTCGTCAGGCCACCCAGGTCGCGGGTGATGTCATGGAAGGGATAGCGGGTGATCACCGGTGTCGCGACGTCGCCGAGGAAACTGGCAGCGGGATCGACGACGACGCCGTCGCCGAGCCGTACCTGCCAGGGCTCCAGCAACGATTGAACCGACGGGTCGGCTTGCGGGCCGGCCAGGACCAGGGCCGATCCTCCCCCATCGAGCCAATCTTGCAGGTGGGTCAACTCGTCCGCGCTCAACGGCTTCTGGGGCGCGGCCACCACCACGACCGCCGCGTCACTCGGCACCGTGGTGGTGATCGCCAGGTTGAGGGTGGCGACGTTGTAGTTGTCGTGCTGGAGCGTATCGCGCCAGGTGCTGAAACCGCGACCGGAGAAGTCGTCGGGAGCCGGTTCGCCGTGGCCGGTCAGGAAGTAGACCGTCTTCTGCTTGTCGCTGGTCACCTTGAGCAGCGCGCCGGTGAGCCCCTGCTCATCCGAGGCGAAGACGATCTGTTTGCGGTCTCCCTGCTGGAAGACCAGCGAGCCGTAGCTGGTGATCCCGAGCTGGCGCGCCAGGGCCGGCTGTTGCTCGGGGTCTACCAACTCGTAGGTGAGCTTGCCGTTGCTGGCAAGGGCATACTCTTTGAGCAGGTCCTCAGCCTGGCTCTGGCCGGGGTCGCCGGGGGCGAAGAAGCCGGTGACCTTGACCGGGGCCTTCAGCCCGCTCAGGATCTGCCCGGTTTGCGGCGAGAGCGAGAACCGGCCCTCGGCGGTGAGATCCCAGCGTTTGTCCACGCGGGCGGCGATTACATTGATGAGGACCAGAACGCCGATGAGGGCGATCGTCATGATGAGGGTGTTGGAACCATATCGGACAGCGCGGCCGGCACTGGTGGTGGCATCGAAGCGACCGCGCTCGCGGGGGCGATCCGCTACCGCCATCGTTGCACCTCCACAACCCGAGTGGTCAGGAAGAGGAAAAGCGCGGTGGCGCTCAAGAAATAGATCACGTCGCGGCTGTCAATCACCCCACGGCTCATATCGGTGAAGTGAGAGCTCGCGGCGATCTGGCTGATGACACTGCCAGCTGTCCCACCGACGAAGTTCCCCGCGGCGTCGAACAGATAGACGACCAACAGCAGGCCGATTCCGAGCACGGCGGCGATCACCTGGTTCTGGGTGAGGGACGACGTAAAGAGGCCCGCCGCCAATAGGGTGCTGCCCAAGAGCAGGAGGGCGAGATAGGCGGCGGCCATCGGCCCGGGATCGGGGTTCCCGAAACGCAGCAGGATAAGGGGGAAGATGCCGGTCAGCAGCAGCATCGTCAGGAGCAGCCCCAAGCCGCCCAGGAATTTGCCGACCACGAGCTCCCAGTCGCGTACCGGCGCTGTCAGGAGCAACTCGATAGTGCCGGTCCGGCGCTCCTCAGCCAGCAGGCGCATGGTGAGCAGCGGGGCCACAAAAAGCAGGATGATCACGAGGTTGCTGGCCCAGTACCGGAGCGTCGCCTCGTGCGAGAAAAAGAGGATCAGGGAGAAGAAGTAGCCCGCGACTGCCAGGAAGGCCGCCGTGACGACGTAGGCGACCGGCGAGCCGAAGTAGGCATAGAGCTCGCGCCGGGCGATGATCAGGGCATTACGCATCGCTTTCCTCCTCGCCAGCTTCATCGTCGGCCACCCCGGCCTCAGACTCGGCGCCGGTGAGCTCCAGGAAGATGTCCTCGAGGCTCATGCCGGAGGGGCGGAGTTCGAGCAGGCCCCACCCACGGGTCACAGCCAGTTCAGCGAGGGCCGGCCGGCAGTCGGTCTCACTGTGGCACTCAATCTCGAAGGCGGCGTCGCCCTGGCGCTGGACGGCCGTGACCCCCGCGACGCTTTCCAACGCCGCGGCCGCATCG
>DOUV01000236.1 GCA_003520455.1 Chloroflexota bacterium
TTCAGTGGGGGCGCCGGCCGGGGCTGCAGTAGGAAACTCCTCCGCTGTGGGCGACGCGACCGCTGCCAGCGTGGGCGCTGCCGGTGGCTGTGGCGCCGCTTCGGTGGGGACCGCTGGAGGTGTTGAGCGACAGCCGGTGAGGAGTGCCGCGGCCAGAAGGACAGCGGCCACCAGCCACGTGGGTCGAATCATACAGAAGCTCCTCCTTCGGGGCAAAGTTGATAGCGACTCAGCCAGTAAGAGACAATGGTAGCGCAAAGTCGCGACTGTGCCGAATGAGTACGGGCGCCTTAGTTCGGGGGGTTGCACACGTTGTAAGAACGCCATTGACGAGACTGCCTCACTGGGCGCGGATACGCAACCAGGCCACGGCCGCCGCAACCCGCGGCTCGTTGAGCAGCGGCCCCGCCCAGACACGGGCCGGGCGGGTGGCTGAGAAATCCTCGGCAGCGGTGCCGGGCGGGGCGGCTTTGACACCGAGGATCGCGTGCGACCAGCGGAACGTCCCCTGCAGGTTGCCGGTAGCGCCAATCGTGGCGAGGGCGGCCACGACCTTTTCGTCCAACGGAAGCTTGCCTCCAAGTTCGGGGGGGATTGTTACCGTGTCGTTGGCCGCGACGGCCACGATGAAGCCGGCAGGGACGTGGTCGAGGAAGGCGGTCAGTGCGTCGGCGGCGAAAGGATCGTTGGCAATGTCGAAGGCCGCCGTCCCAATCATCGTGCCATCTGTAGGATTGATCACCGCCAGGTTGTAGCCGATCGTGTTGTGAGCCACGTCCGTTCCATTGACATAAATATGCGCGAAATCGCCAACTTCCTGACCGGCGCTCTCGACGACCACCGGCACCGGGCTTGTGACCCCCGTCGTGCCGATGCTCGCCGGGGGCGCCATGCTCGTATGGGTGAGGTCGAGCCTGGCGGCGTCGAAGAGTGTGCTGAACTCGAGCCGGAGTTCAGTGAGGGTCGGGTCGATCAGGCGGGCCGGCAGCGAGAGCTCGATCTGATTCCACCCCGCCGGCAGTGACTGGGGTGAGCCGGGAAGCTCGCCGCGCTGGGTGGCGATTCGCAGGCGTTGGCCAGGTGCGGGTACGTACAGGCGGGCGGTCAGGTGCAAGTTGCGGTCGGGCGGGAGCGGGAGGAAGAGCCGCGCCTGCTGACGTTGGATCCAGAGGAGCGGCACGAAATCGAGACCAGCCGGCTGCCGCCACCCGACCGGGGGGATGGCGCTCCAGCCCTCGCCGAGCATGAGGCGCAGGTTGGGGTGGCCGGCGTCGAGTTGCAGAGTCGCCGGGCGGCGGTGGGGGGCGTTTCGCCGGAAGACGACCAGCCGCGGGTCCTCGTAGACCTTCGTCAGCGGCAGGGTGCTCTCGAGAAACGGGATGGTGGCTTCGGGTGCGACGACCGGATCGGTCGAGCCGATCTTGTGGACCACGACGTAGTCGGCCCCAAGCAGGTCGAAATCGGTCGCGGCCACATCGGCCTGCCACTCATCGGGCGGCAAGCTGTGGCCGGTCTCCAGCGCGATCAGGCGGTTAAAGAGCGGCGCCTCGGTGAAGTACTGAAACTTCAACTCCGGGTTGCGGCTCGTATTCCCATTCGCGATGCGCTTCTCGTGGACGGTCTGGTAAAACTGAGCAAACATGAAGGTTGGATCGAGGGTACCGGTCACGCGAAAACCGTTGCGCCAGGCTACCGGCACCTCGAGCACCGCCGCGCCCGACCCTCCGGCGATGTCGTTGTAGATCGCCGGAACGCGGAAGTCGCTCATCGGCAGGGGCACGCTGAGGGTTTCAAAGAGTGTCATGGCCAGGACCAGGAGGAGGGCAGTCGTCTGGGGAAGGGTGAGGCTGAGATCGGAGCGGTTGCGCCTGCTGAGGCGGGCCATGAAGGTGGCCAGGCCATAGGCTACCAGCACGGCCAGGCAGAGGGCGATCATCACGCTGTAGCGACTGGGGTAGCGGTTGGCTTTGAAAAACGGGAGTTGGAGGAGCAGATCGAAGGGCAGCGGGAGCTCGAACTCGCGCCCGTTGATGCGGAGGGTGGGGCCAAGGCTGAGCAGCATGAAGAGGCCACCGGCGACGGCCCAAAAGCGCGCGATGTGCCGGCTCCTCCCGACGAGGGCCACCGCGACCAAGACGAGCACTGTCCAGCCCAGGAAGGCGAAGTTGAGATAGGCAAAGTGGGTTTTCTCGGCGAGTTCGGGCCCGAAGAGCGGGTGAAGGCGGCTGGGCGTGATGAACCCGAGGAGATCGTTGCTGAAAACGTTGGCAAAGCCCAGTCCTTCAACCAGAAAATCGCCTTCTACCCGCATATCCGCGAGCATCTGCCAGAGAATCGGGCTCATACCGAGCAGGAAGAGCGCGCCCAGCAGCAGGTGAGCGCCCGTCACATCCAGCGCCCAGGAGAGACGCCCCACCGGGCCGTCTCTACATGGCGGGGCGTCCCCGGCGAGCACGTGCCAGACCCAGAAGAGCAGGATGAAAATCAGCAGGAACGAGGCGTAGGTGAACTCGGTCCACCCGTTGAAGAGCAGGAAGAGCGCCGCCGGAACGGCGGCGCGATACTGACGGCGGCGGTCGGGCGCCGCCCAGAGTTGCGCGATGGCAAGGATGGTCCAGGGAACCCAGTGGCTGGCCGCGATATTGAACTGACCGAGCGAAAGGTAGACGAACTTGGACGAGGCGAAGGTGAAAGTGGCGCCCGCCAGGAAGGCGACACCCTGACGAGTCGCGCGGGGCAGGTGCCAGAGTTCGTTGTGGCGCGCCAGGAGCCAATCGGCCAGCAGGTACATGCCCAGTCCGCCGATGCCGAGTTCGAAGAAGATGACGGCGCTGTTGGCCGGGATCAGGCCCACGCTGAGCTGGAGGGGGATCGAGAGCAGGGCATTCAACACGGTCAGGGTGTAGAAGACCAGATTGACGCCCAGCGGCCAGAACATGAAGTCCGAGTGGAAGGGGTTCTGGCGAAGCACAGTGAGGCTGTAGCGCACCCACCAGAGATTCCAGATAATGGCAGGATCGTCGCTGCCGTTGCCGGGCGCGTGGGTCGTGAGATGAAGTGCCAGCGGCCAGGTGAGGAGCAGGCTGAGTGCCAGGTAGCCGAGGAGCGCCAGAACGGGAGCGCGGAAGCGTCTCATGGGCGAGAGTCTATCACAAGGGCGGCAAAAGCCGGAAACAAGCAGAGCCTTCCGCTGCCACTCGCCTGGCATATCCCAGCCCATGTTGCCAGATCGTCTCATGAGGGGCTATAATCAGAGTTGTTAATGAGACATTATCTCAATGCGACACAGGCGCACTCAGAGGAACGCTCCATGATTGAAAGCATTCTTCAGGCGCTTCAGCAGGCCGGCTACAAGGCCACTCTGCCGCGCCGCGTGGTGGTCGAGACGCTCGCCGCGGCCTCTGGTCACGTCACGGCGCCAGAACTTGTCGAGGCCGTCCAGAAGCAGGCATCAGGCGTTGGACGCGCCTCCGTCTATCGTGTCCTCAACCTGCTGACCCGTTTGAACATCGTCCAGGCTTCCTCCCTCGGCGGCCCGACGACGACCTATGTGCTCACTCCTGATGGGCATCACCATCACGTCATCTGTACAGCATGCAATCGGACGGTTGAATTCGAGTCCTGCCCGCTCGATGAGGACACGCAGCAATTGGTAAAGACCTTCGGGTTCGAGGTTGAAGGCCACCTGATCGAATTGTACGGGCTCTGTGCTGAGTGCCGCGCGATGTAGGGATTCGCTCGAGTGCGATCGGCCGGGTTTCGGGAGTTGATCGTGAGGAAACTGGGGAGGTGTCTCGATGAAATGTTGGCACGCACAGATCCGGCCGGGATTTCGTCTCATCGCGCTTGCGCTCGTTCTTGTCCTCGTTCTGACTGCCTGTGGGCCGGCCAATCAATCAGGCCCGGCTGCGACGACATCCAGGAATGCCCCTGGCGCGACGGGCGAAAGAGCAGCTATCGGCCAGCCCTTGCAGGTCGTGGCGACGACGACGATCATGGGCGACGTGGTTCGGAATATTGCCGGCGACAAGGTTCAACTGACCGTCTTGATGCCGCCGGGCGCCGACCCGCACAGCTTTGAACCGACGCCGCAAGATGTTGCGGCGATCGCGAATGCTGATATCGTCTTCATCAATGGAGTTGGACTCGAAAAGTTTCTGGAACCATTGCTGGAAAATGCCGGAGGTGATGCGAGAACCGTCTCCGTCTCTGAGGGCGTCGCGACTCGCGAATTCGCGGGCGAGGAAGAGCATGCCGGCGAGGATGAACACGAAGGCGACGATCCGCATGTGTGGTTCAACCCGCTCAACGTGGTTGTGTGGACCGACAACATTGAGAAGACCCTGAGCGAGTTGGACCCGAACAATGCCGAAGCGTATCGATCCAGTGCCGAGGCGTATAAGCAGCAACTGGCCGAACTGGATAACTGGATCCAGGGCCAGGTGACCGGGATTCCTGAGAATCGGCGCACACTGGTGGTCGATCACGCCCTCTTTGGCTACTTTGCCGACCGCTACGGCTTCGAGCAGGTCGGGGCTGTCATCCCCGGTGTCAGCACTATGGCCGAGCCGTCGGCCCAGGAGATTGCCGCATTGGAGGAAACGATGCGTGCGCTCCAGGTACCGGCCATTTTCGTAGGAACGACGGTAAACCCCACGCTTGCCGAACGCGTCGCCGAGGATACCGGTACCAGGCTGGTTCGCGTCTTCACGGACTCGCTTAG
>DOUV01000596.1:0-3754 GCA_003520455.1 Chloroflexota bacterium
AGCATCAAGTTATGGGAAGGGCTCCCGGCGGCGCTCGGCTTCGACTTCGAGTACGTCCAGGGTGGGAACATCCGCATGGCCGCCACCGAAGAGCGCATGGCGGCTCTCCGGAAGGAGGGCGAGGAAGAACTCGCCGACGGCCTGGTCGTCGAGATCTGGGACCGCGATGACCTGCGCCGGCGGGCCCCCTACCTGGGCGATGTCTTCATCGGGGCCAAGTATTGTCCAACGGACGGCAACGCCAATCCCATCCTGACGTCCAGGGCCTTTGGCTGGGCCTGCCAACAGGCCGGCGTCACCCTCCTGACCCACACCGAGGTCGTGGACATTGGCATCCAGGCTGGTCGCGTGACGCATGTCACCGGTCGGAGCAAGGAGGGCGAGGTCGTCGTCGAGGCGCCCCGCGTGATCCACGCCGGGGGACCGTGGACCCCCCACCTCAGCGCCTCACTGGGAATCCACGTGCCTATCGAGCCCAGGCGCTCCATCATCGGCGTGACCCAGCGCCTGGCCCCCTTCTTCACCGAGTTCGTCTCAACCCACGACCTGAACGTCTATGCCAGGCAAGCCCAGGAGGGGCACGTTCACGTCGGTCGGGTCGGCTCACCGGATCGCACCTTCGACCAGACCGCACCCGCGGAGGTGCTGGCAGAACTGGCGCGCGGCGCGGCGCCGATGATCCCGGCGCTGCGCGGAGTGAACTTCCTGCGGATGTGGGCCGGCACTCTGGCGATGACCCCCGACAAGATCCCCATCATCGATCCGGCTACTGGTGTCGAGGGTTACATTCTGGCGGCCGGTTTCAGCGGCCACGGCTTCTGCCTCGGCCCCATCGTCGGCAAGCTGATCAGCGAGCTGATCGTGGACGGCGAGCCGTCCCTTCCGCTGCACGACTTCCGGCTCTCGCGCTTCGCCGGACCTCCTGCGGCCTGACAGCAGCCACATAATCCGGGGACAAGGGGGTTTTGCCCAACGACAGCACTTTGCGCGCGGCGGAGCCGCGTGCCCAACCCCCTCTGCCCCCACTTCTTGAGAAGTCACGGGATGAGGGCGCGGTTTCAGGACAGATTCCCGGTGCTGACCTCCCGCGGGCGCGCGCCGTCGAGAAATACCCTCACCAACTCCGTGGCGATGGACTCTTGCTGAAAGAGGCTAGGCTGGCCGACCTGGCCGAGAAAGAGCTGCGACACCAACATAAAGAATGCGAACATGCCCAGGAACCCGCGGGCGGCGATCCCCGTATCGACAGGGGCGAGCACGCCTTGTCCGACCAGGCGGTCCAGGTAGGTCTGGAGGGCCTCCGCGCTGGGCGCAAAGAGTTGTTCGTAGCAGATCGCCGCGGTGGGCTGATACTTCAAGCCCTCGGTGAAGATCAGACGCATGACGTCGGGGTGCTCACTGAAAGCCTCGATCACGCTCAGAGCCACGCGGCGCAGTTCGGCCTCCACGTCGACGGTGTCCGCCTGGCCGGCGGCGAAGTCACCCACGAGGGAGAGGGCGCTAGTCCGCTCCTGGACCAGGGCAGTGAAAATGTCGTCCTTGCCTGGGAAGTAGCGATACAGCGCCGCCTCGGAGAGCCCCACGGCCTGGGCCAGGGCCGCCATCGTTGTCTCGCGGAAGCCCTTCTCGGAGAACAAACGCAGCGCCGCGTCCAGGATCTCGCGCCTGCGGCGGTCGGCGGTCTGTTGCGTGAACGAGACCTCCTCGCCGAGCACGTGCGAGAACAACTCATCCTTGCCGCCGAAGTAGCGGTAGAGGGCGCCAGCGCTCAACCCGGCGCGCCGGGCAACGTCGCCGACGGTGACGTGGGCCAGGCCTTTCTCGGCGATGGCGTCTCGGGCGGCGTCCAGGATTTGCCGGCGGCGCCCGTCTTTGTCGAGGTGTGCCAAGGGACGGATACCTTGCGAGAGATAAATAATGGTTGGTGAGGACTCACACATTTATACTTGGAGATCGTGATTTTGGCAAGTCTGGGGAGTCGAGGCTGGCTTGAGGAAGATGCCGGCCTCCGGTCGTGCCCTCAGCCCCGCTTGCGTTTTTAATCATACGGTCCGCCGTGACTTCGATTATTTCGTCCCACCCGCCCCGGAATTTGTTCCAGCCTCAGAGCCAGTTTTGTGAAGCAGCACGAGGCAATAATGCCCCACCAGTGCAGAGGGGATGAGAGAAAAACTGTTCCAGGCCCGAACAAGGAGCGAGGTCATATCGGCGCGCTCCACACTTTGCAAAAGAAATGACTGTAGGACCATTGCAATGAGAGATAACATCGGGTAGTTTTGAGGGGCACGAGGTTCTCAGGTAAAGGAGCCGGCCATGAATCGAAAGGACGCCATGGCTGCCGTTCGTGCCAATCCACGCGATGCTGATGCCTGGACCGTGTTGGGTAACGTCATGGCTGCGGAGGGCGATCGTGACAAGGCCCGTGAGTGCTATGAGCGTGCCCTCGCCCTCGTTCCTGATCACCCGGCTGCTGCTATCGGCCTGTCGTACCTTGACGCCTCACCCCTTCCTCCCTGGTTACAGGGTGCCGAAGAGATGTCAGCATCTCCTTCATCAGATTCGGCACCAACCACAATACACCCATCGATTACTGCTTCCTCTGGCGACTTGCCTTCCGAACGGTTGACCATCGACCAGTTGAATCTGATCCTGAGGACAAGTCGGAATCTCAGCAGCAAGAATCTGAGTGGGATGGATCTGCAAGGGTTGGATTTTCGTAAGGTCAACCTGAGTGGAGCCAATTTGAGTTCGACCAACCTCAGTGGAAGTAACCTGAGGGACTGTAACTTGGCGGGGGCGGATTTGCGTGGTGCCAGGCTCACTGGGGCTAACCTACAGAGAGCGAACCTCACCGGGGCCCGGGTAATCGCCGCGCAACTGGATCGAGCCAACTTAGTCTATGCCTGCCTCAGTAGCGCAAACCTCAGCCGGGCCAACCTCAGCCAGGCCAACTTGAACGCGACAAACCTAAGTGGAGCCAATCTGGAAGAGGCTCGATTGAATGAGACGCACCTGAATGGTAGCAACGCGGAAAACGCTAATCTCGGTAATGCTGAGTTAGTCCGTGCAGTGCTACGCAGGGCACGGTTAGAAGGAGCCGACTTGAAAGGAGCCAATCTGACCGGCGCCGACTTTACTAAAGCTTATCTCAAAGGGGCGCGAAATGTTGAAGCATCAAGAAATCTCAACGAGGCCCGAGGGATTCAGCGTGATAGAGGATATAGCACCAGATACAGCCTAAGAGTAGTATTTTTTGTGGGTCTTCTTTCAGTATTAGGCCTCCTTTGTTGGCTGGGCGGACTCAATTATGACACTGGCAATGATAAGACCGCAGGCTCCACTGGTTCAGAGGCTCGGCTCCAGGCGGGCGGCAAATGGACCTGGGTCGCTCGTGATAGGCAGGCGTATGAGGAATACGGCGACGCCGCAGTGAGGGATGATACTTACGGACTGAGAGAATTGATCGCGACCAGCCGGATATTTCCTGTTCCCAACGGCACCAGGGTACTCATTCTCGACCACGGTGGGTTTCTCTATTCCGCGACAAAGGTCAGGATTTTGGAGGGAGAGCACACCGGGCGCTCTGGGTGGGTGCCTTCAGAGTGGGTGAGATAAGGCATAGCGTAGTGAATGCGCAATCAGGGCGCATTTGATATAGTTGACTCGAAAAACGGCAACTTTGTGAACAGCGGCAGTGGCAGCTGGAAAGGGAGTGGCTGGCGCAGGTCAATGATCAATCCACCAAAGGCGCCTT
>DOUV01000596.1:3785-5029 GCA_003520455.1 Chloroflexota bacterium
CAAAGGCGCCTTGGGGCGCGAACGTGAGGATACAACCGTTGGTGCCATGGTGCGCCTCTGCCCCACTGTGCATGGCGACTCGCACCACGTCTTTGAGTTGGTCCAGCCCGCGAT
Organism: Chloroflexota bacterium; assembly: GCA_003520455.1. Next base: position 3,900 of record DOUV01000596.1, read on the forward strand.
CAGCCCGGCTGGGAAGATGAATGGCATTGGGGCAAAAGTAGTATCGAATCGCCCAACGGGTGAAGTTCGGTAAGAAGGTGATCAGTTGCTCCTGAATCTGAACCGCTTCCGACGAGAAAAAGCGCATATGGCCCAAGTGGAAGACCCCTTTGAACTCCTTGATGCCCGCCTCGATATCCTGACGACGATTGTAGAACTGCACACTCTCGGCTGTCCCCAGCTTGTAACGGGCCAAGGTGGCCGTTTGTCCCCACGTCGCGTCCGGCGGCGAGACGATCAAGGTACTGTAGCGCACCCGCTCGCCCCGCTGCTGCCGGGTCAGGATCAGGCGTACGGGATAGGGACAGCCGCCAAACTGGGTGCGTGTGCCTTCCGTGGCTTGGGTGATGGCGTTGACGTCCTCCCAAACCGTTTGGGGCGTGACATCGCGTTTGAGTTGGGGCGTGGCGGTGCGGCCGTGCCCTTTGGTTGCCACGCCGTAGCCCAGTTCGGTCAGCAAAGCCACATTCTCCGGCGTCCCAAACCCACCATCCTGGCTGAAAATGACCTCCAGCGGCTGCGGATTGGTGCGGTTGTCCTCCTCATACCGGGCGATCCGCGCGTCCAGCGCCTGAAGACGGTCCTCGACCGCCTGAACCCGCTCCAGCAGCGGCTGAACCTGCTGCTCGGCTTTTCCTCGTCGCTGGCGGGCCGAGGCCTGCCACCGTTGATAGGTCTTCAGGTGCCGTCGCGCTTGTGCCACGCGAGAATAGGGACGCCCCTGGCGCCTGACGTCATCCAGTTCCAGGCGCCCGCCTTCCTGTTGGGTTTGGCGGATCAGGAAGTGCAATTCCCACTCCCGCTCTTCGGCCGCTTGAGCGCGGCCTTGGGCGCGGTCCATTTTGGCACGCCACTGGGCGATTGCCTGCTGGCATTGCTCCCGCAGGGGATAGAGCAGTTCCACGCGGCGTCGCGGCCGACCCACTCGCCGTTCGGCGAGAGCCAGGAGCGTTTCCAGGGTCTGACACGCGACGGTCTTCCCATTGAAATGCGCGCTACTCAGAACCACTCGGTAGTGTGGCGTACGCAACGAAAGGCTGGCCATCTGAAATCCCGGCTGCAACCGCCCTTCAATCAGCCCTGGCGCGACG
>DOUV01000596.1:5093-6968 GCA_003520455.1 Chloroflexota bacterium
GCGCGACGCCTGGCATATCGGCGGTCGTCGCCAAGCCAGTCGTATCCCCTTCCAGCCGCAACGGGCCGCCCGTCGCCAAGGCCTCTTCCACGTCACAGGCCAGGAAGGGAGCCGATATGCGTTCCAACTCCGCCTGAAGGTCATAAACCGTCGTGGCATCGGCGCGTTGCATGGCTCGGCTGACCCCGCTATAGTGGGCAAATCCTCGCGGGTCCCACGTCGCGATGACCAACGGATCATCCCGAATCGCATCAGCCGCCAGATCGATATCCTGCAGATTGCGATAGCCGGCAGCCAACGCCGCCAACAGTTCACGCAGCTTGCGTTGCGAGGCGCCCTTATAGACGCGCCCAGGAAAGCGCACCCGATCCAGGGCTTCGAACAGTCCGATCTGCTGCCCAAACATACCCAGTCCGACCAACAGGGCGTGGTCGGTATGCTGAACGTCCGTCTGAGTTTCTGCCGCCATGGCTCCCCTCCCACGTGGTCTTTGGGGTGTTGTACCACCATACCACCTGAGGGGGCTGTGCCCGAAACCGGCGGCAGCCGAGAGAAGTTGTCGTTTTTTCGTACAACCATTTCAAACCTGAACTGATTGCGCATTCACTACGCTAAGTCATGGTCAACTCGTCGATCTGGCACATTGCCCTGGTCGGATGAACTCAAGATGAAAGAGCCAGTTAGAGAGGGTTTGGTGTCGACCTTCAAGACATCGTGGACAGGTCCTCTGGGAGAGGGCACTGGCCTGAGGCGTCGATGGCTCGCGGGCTGGCCCGGGCCGAGCGGGCGGACGGAACACCTCGGCGAGGGACACCAGATCCTCTTTGCGCGGGAAGGGGTGGTACGCCAGACAGAGGCGGTCAGGGACACCCGGGGCCGGATCGAAGACCGTGAGGGGAGCGCCCTTGAGCGAATTGGTGCGGGTGACCCACACGCCTTGCTGGGGGCAGCCACGGGCACCACCCAATCCCGGTTCACCACCCGCACGATCACAGCGGGCTCCACGGCTCGCAGCAAGTGGACCCGCCAGACCGTGAGGGGCAGCTGGTCCAGCAGGTAAAAGTCGAGCGGGATGGTCTGGGAGGGCGGCTGCTGCCATTCAGCGGGCGAGTGGCCGTGTAACTGACGGTGATGGCGGCTGGCGCGACAGTTCCGGTATAACAGGGCCGATATCGCGTTGAAACAGGCGATCGCGGTCCCGCCACTGAGGTACTTGGGCAAAATATCGGCCTGGATCAGCTGATGGGGCGCGCTTGGACGCAAGTCGGGATAGCGCACTGGTGCCCGGCCCGGCGGTTGCCGCGCTTTGATTATACCCGCCGCCGCAACTCGCGCTCAACACTGCTGAGACTGGGCAATAGCTGCACCCCACGCTCATGCAGGCGAGCCTGGATCGCGGGCGCCCCAGTGGTCGCGGTGCCCGCGGACCAGGCGCCAAAGATGGCGGTGTAGCCGCCCTCCTGAACGCTCGTGAGTCGATCCAGCCGATCATAGGTGTAGCTGGCGCTGTCGGTGTCGCCGCTGACGGTGCGCAGGCGGTTGAAATCGTCGTAGCTGAAGGTCAGCTGCTCCCCGTGAGAGGGCGTCATCTCGTGCAGCACGGTGAGATTCGAGGCGGCATCATAGCTATAGTTGAGGTCGAGCAGGACGGTGCTGCCCTTGGTCACCTTGAGCTGTTTGAGCCGCTGCGACTGGTCGCCGCTCTGGTTGGAGTAGCTGTAGTCGGTGCGAGTGCCGTTGAGGAAGGTGATCCAGCTGGGGGCCCCCAAGGCGGTGTAGTCCGCTCCCGTCACATAGAGCATGTTGGAGGTGGTGCTCTTGAGCGTCTTGGGCTGGCCCATGGCGGTGTAGCTCGTCTGCACGACCTCGCCGTCG
>DOUV01000168.1 GCA_003520455.1 Chloroflexota bacterium
CCCAAAATGGGCGAACCGTGAGCTTGAAGCCACAATCATCGCAAAATTCCTTATATCAGATGACAAGATCATCAAGACAGCCAGTACGCTCTCGTCGAATTCTTGTACTCTAGATAGGGGTTCGCACCTCCTGCTCCTATCGTGCGATCCGGTTGCCATGGCGATACTCGCCCAGCGGGCGGAAAACCAATGGCCGGGGGTGCGCTGCGGCATCATGGATCAGTTGATTTCAGCCGCGGACCGCGCGGAGCACGCCTTGCTGCTCGATTGCCGCTCGCTTGAGATGCCGGCTGTGCCCTTGCCACCTGGGAGCGTCGTCGTGGTTCTCGACACCGCAACGCGGCGCGGTCTGGTCGGTTCCGCCTACAACGAGCCCGCCGCCAGTGCCGGGAAGCCGCCCGCTTCTTCGGTGTCCCAGCGCTGCGCGATGTCACCCTCGAACAGTTTGCGGCGCGGGCCAGCGCGATGGACGGCGTCACGCGTCGCCGGGCGAGGCACGTGGTCAGCGAGAACCAGCGCACGTTGGCGGCTGCCGAGGCGATGTGCGCAGGCGACGCCGTCGCGTTGGGTGGCCTGATGAACGAGAGCCACGCCAGTTTGCGCGATGACTTCGAGGTGTCGAGCGAGGCACTCGACACGATGGTGGCATGCGCGCAGGTGGAGGCTAGCTGTTACGGGGCGCGTATGACGGGGGCGGGCTTCGGGGGGTGCGCTCTCGCCCTCGTAGCCACGGAGGCAGCCGACACCTTCACGGTACGCGTCGCGGATGCGTACCGCGCGCACACCGGCTTGACACCCCACGTGGTTGTCTGTACGGCGTCCAACGGCGCGGATGGGTAGAGAGCAGGTGAAACAGGTCAATATGTTATTCGACGGCGAGGTGGTTTGTAAAATCTTGGTAGGCGCTACCGTCAGCAGGCGATACGCGCTCACCGTCGCCCGGGGCAGCCAGTACGCGTCGCCTCGCCCGGCTGCTGGGCCGTTTTCGGCGCCGTGAATTGTCCCGGGAGAGGCCTGTGCTGTACGGCGTAGCTCAACACAGGCCACCCCACGAATGACCCGCCCACATGGTGGTACCTGGGGCGGCCCACAAGTGGACACTCACACCATCATGGTCTGAGATTCCCGAACAGATTTTCAACCCAGGCTTTCCCATCTTCGATACTCCCGAAGTCCCGGCTGAGGACCAGACTGTTGGTTGTCAGACTATACACGAGCGCGTGGACAAGAGGACGAGTCGTGGGAGCGACAAAAACTATGGCGCTATAGTCAGAACGTGCGACAGTCCAACATGGAGGTTGACTTTTCAGCTCCCAGGCGAGCATCACGGCTCGATCCTCTTTCCGTAGGAATGGAAGTGGTAGCGGGCTACGGTGCTTAGTAGGATGAAGCATACTACCCCCCCCGCGCGGTGTGTCAAGCTACAGTGAGCACAAGCCAACCGAACGGTTGCTGGGCACTGGCATTGAAGCGGCGCACGTGAATGACGATGGGGTGGGGCGGGCGCCGGATGCGTTCGTTCCCGTTCTGGAAGGGGAAGGCCAGCACCTTTTCACGCCTCTGGTGCGCCCGCTCTTGGCGCTGCTCGGGATCAGGCGTAATGGTCTCGAGCGCCAGGCCCGTATCGAGGAAGAGCGGATGGAGTTGGCGGTGAGAGCAGACCTGCTCAGAATCGGGCGGACGGCCCGTGGCCACTTCCGGCCGTCCATCTCCTTGCTTGCCGAAAGCCACCTCCCGAGTGGCGGCCGGGGGAAAGCTTACCCCGATAATCACAAAATGAACGCACTTACTGTAACCAGCAGGTTGGGAAGAATGAGCGCTGCGGCTCCGAAATCAAGGTGCGGGATACGCGCTCCCCGAGACAGGCAGTAACTGAGGCGCCCCGGCAACCGTGAATCGTACCTGCTGGACCACCGGCGGCGAGAACGAGGCGTGATCCTTGCTCATGAGCTCGACCGTCAACAGGTGTTCGCCGGGCGTGACATTCGTAAAAGTATAGGGAGTGTCGTACGACCAGCCCTCTACCGGTCGCAAATCAAGCATGAGATGGAGGTGCGCTCCGGTTGCAGACTCTCATCGGGACGGTGATTGTTTTCCTCAGCCACCCTCTCCGCGGGCTCAAGGCGGATACCCGTGGTCTCGAACGCGACTGTCACGGTGGTGGACTCGATGACTGTCCCATCTGTAGGAGATATCAACGTGAGTCCTGCCGCCGGAACAGGCGCTCGCACATTCTCTTTGGGGACCAACCCGGCTCGCACAAGCACGGGTGCAAGACGAGCAGATACCGCCTCACGAATATCAATGTTCGTGAGGGGCGACAGATCGGAGGACCCTTTCTCGCCAGCCTCGGCGGGCCTCGCTGGTACACGGATCTGGCTCAATCCGCCGCTGCTCTGGACATAGAGCACCGTCAGCACGAGTGCAGCGCTCGCTGTGACCGTAAGCAGAAAAACCTCTATATCAAGTCGGACGACTCCGTCCGACCTGGCCAACCAGGTATGCGAGGACCAGTCGCTGCGCCAGGCCATACCAACTCCCGCCAAAACCGGGAACATCAGCGCAAGCAGCACAACGACACTGATCGCCATACTATGCTCCTTCCCCTCGTGAGCAACTACCGGACGAATTCCTTGTTCGGTCCTTTCGTGACCGTCGAGAATTGTGATTCAATCAGCGTAACGCTGTGAGCACCCGTCGAGTGCCCAAGGCAGCCGAGAGCGCGAACAACCTGAAAGTTGCGGGTGGTATGCCTGAAACAAGGAGGGGAAGCGCGGCATCACGCCAAACACGATGCCAATGAACTATCCGCCAGGCACACCGGGTCGCGAGAGTTCAAGTTTTAGATGACAGCAAGATCTGCCAATTGGAATGAAGTCGAACTTGTTTCTTCGTCGGGGCTGGGACGAGTTCTGGCTTCGACCAGCGAGACTCAACCCGTGAAGCGAGGTGCAACGAGGGACCGAAAACAACGGGTTGGATCCATCATAGAGCCGACCGGTGCTTTTGTCAATGATTTTTTGATTTTCAATGTTTCGGCGAATGGCAATTGGCGCGCTCCCGGCCGCCCAAGATCAACCC
>DOUV01000270.1 GCA_003520455.1 Chloroflexota bacterium
CAGAGGCCGGTCGCGTGGAGGTGGGCGGCCAGCGGGGAGGCAGCGACGGACACGGGAACCAATTGCTCCTCACGTTCAAGCCCCGTCCAACGGACAAATCACTGATCGGCACCGAAATAGAAAGGACACCAGCGCCGGCTAGTGCCCTTTGGGACAACGACGTTCGGATGCCATTCCCGGCCTCTGGGCTGGTTGGCCGAGGTGCCTGTTAGATCTTGGTGACGTTGGCGGCGCGGGGACCCTTGGAACTGGGCTCGATGCTGAACTCGACGCGCTGGCCCTCGTCCAGGTTGCGGAAGCCTTCGCTCTGAATAGCACTGAAGTGGACGAAGACATCCTTCTGTCCATTATCAGGGGTGATGAAGCCGAACCCCTTCTCGCCGTTGAACCACTTGACGGTGCCGGTGAGACGATCATCCATGAGAAGAATCTCCTTCAGAGAAACGGGTAATTCTGTCGGACGGAAGGATGACTCTGCTTCTACCGGCACGAAAAAACCGCCGGAGCAAGTGCGCTCCGGCGGTTTACGTCCTGGCCCGAAACAAAAGCACTTCGTCCTACACCGGCAACAATACCATTGAATTAGCCCTCTGTCAAGATGGATTGAGACCAACTCCGGGTGTCGAGGCAGCGCCGGGCCTCCTGCCAGGATTCGATCGACTCCGCCCGCTCCTGGCGAGGACCGAACGGTCTGGAACGAGCGTGCGGCCCCGGCCAGCAGTGCTATCAGTAGGCGGCAAGATCGCGGATGGCGGCGGCAATCTTCTGCGGACTGGGCATAAAGAAGTCCTGCATCGGGCGAGCGTAGGGCACGCCCGGTACATCCGGACCACAGAGGCGCCGGACCGGCCCATCCAGCCACTCGAAGGCTTCATCGGCGATAATGGCGGCGATCTCGGCGCCGTAGCCACCGGTCAAGTTGTCCTCGTGCACCACCAACGCTTTACCGGTCTTCTTGACGGAGGTCAGGATGGTCTCTCGATCCACCGGGGTGAGGGTACGCAGGTCCACCAGCTCGGCTAAGATGCCATCGCGCGCGACCTCCTCGACCGCCTGCAGTGCGTAGTGGGCCATCATCCCGTAGGCGAAGACAGACAGGTCGCGGCCCTCGCGGCGGACAGTTGCTTTCCCGAGCGGGACCACGTGCTCACCCTCGGGGACCTCACCCTTGATCAGGCGATACCCCTTTTTGGGTTCGAAGAAGACCACCGGATCCGGATCGCGGATCGCGGCGGTGAGGAGCCCCCTGGCGTCGGCCGGGGTCGATGGGATGACCACCTTCAGGCCCGGCGCGTGGGCGAAGAACCCCTCGACCGACTGCGAATGGTAGAGCCCCCCCTGGATGCCGCCGCCATAGGGGGCGCGAAAGACGACGGGACAGCCGTAAGCGCCGTTCGAGCGATATCGCAGGGTGGCGGCCTCGTTGATGATCTGATCCCAGGCCGGGTGGATGTAATCCGCGAACTGGAACTCGGCCACGGGGCGCAGGCCGTAGGCGGCCATGCCGTAGGCCACACCAGCGATGCCGACCTCAGCCAGCGGTGTGTCAATGACCCGCTCCTCCCCATACTTGGCGAGCAGCCCCTCGGTCACGCGGAAGACACCCCCCCGCCGCCCGACATCTTCGCCCAAGACGACAACGCGATGGTCGCGCTCCATTTCTTCGTCGAGGGTGCGGTTGATGGCCTGGAGGAGAGAAAGCTCAGCCACGGGGTGCCTCCTTCCAGGGCGCCGGTTGGACCTGATGGGCCCAGACCGGGATGAGGGCGTCCTCCGGTGCCGGATCGGGCGCGGCCTCGGCTTCGCGGATGGCGTCCTCAGCGGCCTGTTCGGCGCGGGCGCGAATCTCGCGGGTGGACTCCTCGTCCAACAGGCCATGCTCCTCGAGGAAGCGCCGGAAACGGTCGATCGGGTCGCGCTGCTTCCAGGCCTCGACCTCCTCGCGGCTGCGATAGGTGCGATCGTCGTCGTCGGACGAATGGGGTACGACCCGGTAGGTGAAGCACTCGATCAGGGTAGGACCATCGCCGCGGCGGGCGCGATCGACCGCCTCTTTGGTGACGCGGTAGACTTCGAGGACGTCGTTGCCATCCACGCGGATGCCGGGAATGTTATAGGCTGCTGCCCGCTCGGCGACGGTCTTGGTTGGCATCTGTTTGGTGAGTGGGACAGAGATCGCGTACTGGTTGTTCTCACAGATCAAAACGCAGGGTACGCAATGGATGCCGGCGAAGTTCAAGCCCTCGTGAAAGTCGCCCTTGGAGGTGGCCCCATCGCCGAAACTGGCATGGACGACCACCCGATCGCCCAGGTATCGCGCCGCCCAGGCCATGCCGACCGCTTGCGGGATGTGGGTGCCGACGCTAGATGAGCCGGCGACGATGTTGAGCGGCCGGTAGCCGTAGTGGCCCGGCATCTGGCGGCCACCGGACGACGGATCATCCGCCTTCCCGTAGTAGGCTTTCATAATCGCGGCTGGGGGGGTGCCTGCGGCGAGAGCGGTGGCGACGCCGCGGTAGTAGGGATTGAACCAATCGACGCCGCGGTCGAAGGCCAGCGTACTGCCGACCTGCGCCGCTTCGTGGCCCATCGCAGAGATGTGGAAGGGAATGCGGCCCTGACGGTGGAGGAGCCAACCGCGCTGGTCGAGGGTGCGGCTGAGGACCATATACCAGTACATCTCAAGCAGCGCATCGCGATCGAGGCTGAGGGCCTCGTGGGGCGGGGCGAGCGTGCCGGGGGTTGCCTGACTCATCGTTGAATCTCCCTCCGGGTGAAAAAGTGCCGTCCTGGCTCGACGGTCTCGGTTATGAGGCATTATAGCACTCCGCCCTTCGACGCTACAATAGGCGCTGTGGTCACCCAGTCGCTCCGAGGAGGAACAATGCGCGCCGTAGTCCAACGAGTACGCCGGGGTGTTGTCAGCGTTGATGGCGAGGTCGTGGGCGAGATTGGCCCCGGGCTGGTGATTTTGGTCGGTGTCACGCACGCCGACAGCGAGGCGGAGGCACGATGGCTCGCCGCGAAGATAGCCAACCTGCGCATCTTCGAGGACGAAGAAGGAAAATTCAACCGCTCGATCCTGGAGGAAGGTGGTGGCGCCCTGGTGGTCAGCCAGTTCACCCTCTACGGCGATGCCCGCAAAGGACGGCGCCCGAGTTTCACCGCAGCGGCTCGGCCAGTCGTGGCCGAGCCGCTCTACGAACGCGTTGCCGATCTCCTACGCGAAGCTGGTGTTGCCCCGGTGGCGACGGGCCGTTTCGGGGCCCGTATGCTGGTCACCATCGAGAACGATGGTCCGGTCACCCTCCTGCTCGACACGGCGGATGCCGGCAAGGGAAGCGCCTGAACCGCCAGGGGCTGGCAGTGAGCATTGGAGGTCTTCTCTCGGCACCAGGCCCACTTGTGTCAAGCAATCAAGAGTCTGACTTTCTCTCGCTGATGGCCATTCGTGTGTACGCCGGGAATCGCCATCGATTCGCGTTCCAACAGGGTGCGATAGACCGCCTCGTAGCCATCGGCCATCACCTCGGCCGAGAACCGGCTCTCCACATGGCGGCGGCACGCTGCGCGGTCAAGCCCGGCGACACCGGACAGAGCGGCGGCCATCTCGTCCACCGTCTCGCAGATGAACCCGGTCACGCCATCGACCATCACCTCAGGTACCGAACCGTTACGCATGGCGATGACCGGCGTCCCGCACGCCAGTGACTCGATCATCGTCAACCCAAAGGGCTCTGGCCAGTCAATCGGGAACAGCGTCGCGTAGGCGCGGCACAACAGTTCATCTTTTCCAGTATCGTCCACTTCGCCGACATACTCGATGAGCGGATGGTGAAGGAGCGGCTCGATCTGGGTCTGGAAGTATTCCTGGTCGAGCGGGTCCACCTTGGCCGCGATCTTGAGGGGCATCCCCACGCGCCTGGCGATCTCAATGGCGCGGTCGGGGCGTTTCTCTTGAGACAGGCGACCCAGGAACACGAGGTAATCACCCGGCTCGGGGTTGAACGTGAAGCGGTCGGTCGTGATCCCGTTGTAGACCGTCGCAACCCAGTTGGGCTTGAGATGGTCGAATGGGCGTCGCTGGCTGTCACTGATGGACACCAAAGCGGTCTCTGGGTACAGTCTGAAGATCGAATCGAGGTCGGGAACGTCCAGGCGCCCGTGGATTGTGGACACCATCGGGACATCGATCAGACGACTAAATGGGAAGGCCCAGTGATCGATATGCGAGTGGATGATATCGAACTCGTCCGCGCGCTGGCTCACCTGCGCCAGCATTGCCAGATGGAGGGGTGGACCAAACATGACCAGCTGGTCACGGGTCATCCGCCTGCGCAGAGACTGGGGCGCGCCTGGTACAAGCTCGGCCGAGGTCAGCGAGTCACCGCTGGCGAACAGGGTGACGGCGTGCCCACGTCGCACCAACTCTTCCGCCAGACAGTAGACGACGCGCTCGGTGCCGCCGTACATCTCCGGCGGCACTCGCTCGTACAGTGGCGCGATCAGCGCAATTCGCATATATGCCTCCTAAGTCTTATTCCTTCATCCATCCGCTCAATACAGTAGCAGCGGCCGACCCGCGAGCGCTCTCTGCGAGTGGAGCTATGCCATTTGCCGGTGCGGTACGCTACCAGGAGTCAGGCAGCCAAACCGCAACGCCGTTGCAGCCGTTGAGCAAAGAGGGGTACAGATGGATGAGGGGCAGTTATGGCACGACGCCCCAAAATGGGCGCAACAGGCCAGTCGCCGATAGAGATAGCAAATCACGTGCCACAGCAATCCGGGCAAGAAGGGGCTTGAATGCATCAAAAGGAGCGAGGCTCTGCAAAAGCCGGCGAACGTGTGGGGTCTCTCGTGTTGAGACAGGACTCCCACTGGCAAAGCAGTTGCTGCCACATAAAGTGGGATTTCTGCACTATGCAGTCAGAACTCGAGATCGAGCCGGATCCGACTTGAACTCGAAGAAAAAGGAGAAAGAGAATGAGATTGCAAGGCAAAAAGATCGCTGCTCTTGTAACAGACGGGTTTGAGCAGATTGAGCTCACATCACCGAAACAGGCGCTGGAAGAGGCCGGCGCGGTGGTAGACACCGTCTCTCCGAAAGAGGGCAAGGTAAAGGCCTGGAACCACACCCGGTGGGGTGACGAGTTCAAGGCGGATGTCGGGCTCGGCGACGCGGGGCCGGCCGACTACGACGCCCTACTCCTTCCCGGTGGCGTGATGAATCCGGACAAGCTCCGGACCATTCCGGAGGCGGTGAACTTTGCGAGGGCGTTTTTCGAGCGGGGCAAGCCGATCGCTGCGATCTGTCACGGTCCCTGGCTGCTCGTTGAAGCCGATGTTGTCAAGGGCTACGATGTGACCGGCTACAAGTCGCTCAAGACCGACCTGAAAAACGCGGGCGCCAACTTCCACGATAAGGCCGTTGTGATCGACCGCGGTCTCGTCACCAGCCGCAACCCCGACGATCTCCCGGTGTTCAACCAGGCCATGATCGAGGAGTTCGCGGAGGGCACGCACGGCGGCGACGGCCAACGCTGGCCGGCGCGCGAA
>DOUV01000110.1 GCA_003520455.1 Chloroflexota bacterium
GAAGAGCACGACCTCTCCCTTGCGCCCCTTGAGCGGCACCGGCGCGATCTCTTCACGGAACTTGCCGGCGTCGATCGCCGCGGCAGCCCGCTGGTGGCTGCGCAGCGCGAAGGCATCCTGCTCCTCGCGGCCAATCTCGTACTTGCGTGCGCACCACTCGGCGCTGTTGCCCATGTGGTGATGCTCGATCGCGCACCAGAGACCATCGTGGACGACGGCATCGACGATCTCGTCATTCCCCAGACGGTAGCCGAAGCGCGCCTTGGGCAACAGGTAGGGGGCCTGGTTCATGCTCTCCATGCCGCCGGCCACAAAAACGTCGCCGTCTCCGGCACGGATCATGCTGCCGGCCAGCATCACCGCCTTGAGTCCGCTGCCGCACACCTTGTTGATCGTGCTGGCGCTGACCGTTGGCGGAAGCCCGGCTTTCAGCGCCGCCTGGCGAGCCGGCGCCTGGCCCTCGCCCGCCTGGACGACGTTGCCCATCAGCACCTCTTCCACCTCGTCCGGCGCGATACCCGCCCGCTCGACGGCGGCCTTGATGGCAACTCCGCCCAGTTCTGGCGCAGGGGTGTCCGCCAGTGAGCCGGCAAAGCGCCCGATGGGCGTGCGCGCCGCACTCACGATGACGGGCTCACGTGAATTTGTTGCCATAGGGGACTTCTCTCCTTGTAGAGTCATTGTAACTCCTGTCAATGGATGAAGCGTTCCGAGCCGAGTCGGCTGAGGCCAAGATCATCCATCAACTCCTTGATTCATACACATGAATGTGATCGACCCTCGCTCAGGGAGCCACCCACCGATCAATTGAGGCTAAAGAGGATCGAGCCACAGTCCAGGCAGACCGCGGCGCTCAGAGGCTGGCTGCTATGACAGACGGTGCAGATCAGGTAGTGGACAGTGGGCACGTACTCCCAGGCTTGCACCGGGCCAAACGGCTGCTGGTACCAGACGAGATGGCGGGTGTAATCGGGTCGCAACTGCATCGCGGCGTGGACCACCCGGCGCACGTCCGACGTATGGCACGGCCGGGAGCGACGCACGGCACCGGCGACTTCGAAAACGGTGAAAGCCTGGCGCGCTGCAACCAGCGCAAACAGCTCACGCATGACGGTCACTGTCAACGGTTCGATGACGGCTGACCGGTTGAAACTCTGTCCCTCGACCAACTTCGGACTCCTTCCTCATACAGTTCGCAAGACTACCAGGAGTACTCTCCCCTGAACTGAACGCACCTGGGCTCTTCTTTTGCAGTCCGGCCGCGGCTGTTGCGCGGCAAATGACCACCCGCGCGACGGGCGAGATCCGCTCGACCCCCTCACAAAGCCCCCAGATCGACCGGTTCCAGGTCGGGGTTCTCGCCCGCCCGGCGCCCAACCTTGGCCATGGGAACCCACTGGCCGTGGACTTTCACGCGGACGATATCGGCGGTGAAGTCGGTATTCGTCTCCGCGCTGTTGGAGAGGAGCGACGAGCCAACTCCGTAGATGTCAACAGGAACCATCAACTCCTCAAACCAGCGGATTTTCGCCGGGTCGAAGCCACCGCTGACGACGACCTTGATGGACCGGCAGAACTCACTCGCGGCCTGGGCGCGAGGACCCGCGTAGGCCCAGTCGCGCCAGCTTTCGTCCAGGGCCTGGCGCACGTTCCACACCAGGCGCGGGTTGACTCCATTGTCCAGGCGTTTCTCGCCCAGCGGCGGCACACTCGTATCGCGCAGATTGCCCGAGGTGTCCAGCCGGACGGCGAAGAGGCGGTAGCGCTCGGCCTCCTCAGTCTGCCCCTGCTGGCGGAGGGCCCACCAACGGTCGAACATGGCGCGGGCCACCTCCAGGCTGGTCTCGACGCTGGTGTTGTGAAAATCCACAAGGGCGATCCGCGGCACCTCCGCGGGGACCAGCGCAGCGAAGGCCAGGGTCGCCGCTGCGGTATCGCCGAGAAAGGCGGAGATAGCGGCGTGGGCTACGGTGCCGCCTCCCGCCCCGCCCCACCAGTCGCCCTGCGCATCAGTCGAGATGTAGGGTGGCGGGCCGTCACGAAAGTCGAGCGCGAAGCGCTTGACGGCGATATCGTAGGCGTACCCGTCGGCGGCCTGGACCTCGTGGGCATCGAAGCGGGCCGGGAAGAAGAGCACCGGCTTGCCGCGGGCCGCGCGCAGGACCTCGTACACGTTCGTGGCAATGCGGCTCGCGCGGGTGAGCACGCCCAGCATCGGCGTTTCGAGCAAGGCGAAGTCGCCGTAGCGGCCGCGGACCTTGATAGCGGGCTGTACATCGCGCGCATCCCCGTCGAAGGTGGTGGTCGCGCCATCGTGGACGGCCTCCACTCGGAGGTGCTGCCAGGTGGGGATAAAGCGCCCCTGCTCGTCCGGTTCGCCCGTGCCGTAGCGTAGCATCGCCAGGGCCTTGTCCACCCCGGCGATCACCGCGAAATCGCGCCGGGTGAAGAACTGCATCTCGACCTCGACGTTGCCGGTGTCGATTTCGGAGACGTCGACCCCCGGTAGACGCGGTGACGTCTCGCCACCAAAACTGCCGAAGCAGAGTTGGCGCCGGGCCATCTCGGCCAGAATGGCTGTGATGGCCTCGAAGTACTTGTCCGAGTACCACCCACGCCGCATGCGCTCGATATCGAGTTTGAAGGTTTCGTTGGTCAGGCGGCTGCCATTGAAAATGCTCATTGAACCTCGCTCCTGGAGACCCCGGCTTGCCCCCTCAAGGGGCGCCCGGCGCGGCGCCCTCCCCACGCCTTGAGGGGCGGTCCCCGGCGTGAG
>DOUV01000095.1 GCA_003520455.1 Chloroflexota bacterium
CTTCCACCTCCCCACCCCATCGGTTCGAAGCCCTGCTTGTCCTCCCCGAACACCCGTGCCACACCCACACCCATGCCACATTTGCGAAGCCCAGGCGAGTCGCGCCTGGCCGGCGGCGACCCGCGGATCATCCTCGGGCAACCCCCTCACCCCCTGCGTAGGCTCCCCCCGCACGCGGTTCGCTTCCCGGGCTCACCGCTCGCTCGCAGCAATCGGCGGGAAAACCATCGCCACCTCTATCAGGCGACGATCGGAGCCCCCGCCGAACCTTNNCGAACCTGAAAGCACCTTCACAAGGCGCTTTGCAATCGTCTCGGTGACTACTTGACCGGCGCTCTAGAGACGGTAAGATGAGCGCAAGGCGGCCTGATACTTCAGTTGTAATGATCGGAGCCCCCGCCGAACCTTGTTTTAACGCCGATGCTCGCACGGTCCACACGCTGCTGTTCACGTGGACCTCGCAAGAGTGCGCAAAAAGAGGTGGGCCGGCGACCATCTGGTCGCCGGCCCACCCTCCTTCAACAAGAAACCCAAAGATGTTAGCCCGCGGCGGAGCCGCAGGCCAACACCCCTCTCCTCACACGAATAACAAGATCCTCCGCCCGGTCCTGGAGCGCCGGTCAAGGCGTCAGACTTCCGAAGTCTCGTCTCGGAAGACTTCGGAAGTCTCTGACCACGCGTCCACGGCGACTCCTTGACCGGTGTTCTAGGTGCGATTCAACGTGACGGGAATGGACATGCCCGGCAGCGAGAGCTCTCCGCGGATCTGGGTATCCGAGGTCTGCTCCCCCCTGAAGCCGAGGTTAAGATTCTCGACCCGCCCCTCGAGAAAGATCGACGGATAGTCGTTGACGCCGGTAACCTCGTGAATAGCGCGCAGCCCGCTCACGGCAACCGTGCCACGTACCTTCTGGTTTTGTTGTGTCAGATGCAGCGTCACGGAGATTCCCTCGTGCGAGCCCTGCCACCCACCGGTAACGTCAGCTTCTTCTGGCTTCTCCCGCTTCGGCAACCGGCCCATCTGGACCATTCTGCTCAGGCGGTCTTCGGTCAGCTGGACGTCCACAACCTGGCCGCCTTCCACGCTGGCGATCGCGGTCCCGCACCATGATACCGTCTTTCCGGTGGGCGCAATCCCTTCGAACTCTCCCTTGTGCGTGCCGCGGGCCGTGTAGCGGAAGCCGACTCTATCATTTTCGTCTGTGATTTCTTCAACCGTGTACGTTAGATCGGGGAAGGCAGCTCGCCGCTGCTTGATGCCCTCACGGACGAGCTCGGTCAAGCGGGGGGCAAACAGCTGGTCGACGATATCGAGGTTGCCCTGGTTAAACGCTTCTTCCAAACCACGCTTGACGAGTTCTACGTTTTCTGCCGACATGAGAACCCTCCCTTCGAGGTGAAGGCGTGCGCAGCTGGAGACGATGGTGGCAAGTTTGCGCTGCTACTGGATCGATATTGTTATCATACGCGCAACTATACCGGCTGTCAACGGGCTACGAAAGCACCCGGACATCCCATCGCGCAAGCTCTTTCCAGCTTGAGAATGCATAGACTTCGTCATCCATGTAGTAGACTCTTGTTTTGCCTTGTTCGATGCCATAATTGCTCGGGTTTGGATCGAGGGCCACGTGATAGAGGAGGATGCTCGTTGCCATCAGGAGAGCCATTCTGCGGTGCACCAGGCACAGTCGCAGCCTTTGGCGCCACATGCCCCCGCGCTGCATCTTCTCGAAAAAGGGCGAGATGAGGCTGATGCCGCGCGGCTTTACCGCCCGGCACCACCCCCGTCCCTCGGATGCTTGAGAAGATCCCCCTCGCTCGTCCGGCAGCTGCGTGATAGGAATCAGACGTGGGGTCACGCTACACGGCCAGTAGTTCTCCCCATCGTGAAAAATGAACCAGGCTTTGGCCGGGTGCCAGATCGCGATACGCCTGGTCAGTTCCACCGATCGGGCCACTTGAGCCTTGAGCGCTGCAAGATCCGGGCTTTTATCTGTCTGGCGCGTCTTCACGACCCAGCCCTGACTGAAGAGCAGGCACGTTGTGCTGGACATCTCGACGCCACCCTCTGCCGCTCGCGCGGGTATATCCGATAACAGCGCGAAGAGTCGCTCGCGCAACAGGGGACCCTCGTCGTCCACGAGGATGAGGTCGGCCGGGCTTGCCAGCCACGGGAACTGCTCAGTGCCAACCAGGTTTTCCATAGAGATCATGAACGGGACAATCGCTTTTGAATGAGCGCGAGTGCTGTATGAGCCGCACCCGGGGAGCGCCGCAGCCGGGTGCGGATATACTCCTTTTGCAGCAGTGCCAGCGGACAGACTTCCTCGACGGCCTCCTGGAGCTCGCTGCGCCATCTGCCCGTGAGCCTGGCCGCGAGCCGGCGCGGCTTGAAGCGCTGCAAGCTCAGCAACCGCCGCACCCCCATGGCCGTCCGTTGTCTTGTGCATGCCAGGCAGCGTTGCTCGATGGAGGCATGCCAGTACCCGAGCAACGCTTCACCCACCGGCCGCGCTTCCGGACCGAGCAACTGTTCGAGCAACGCGAGATAGCGCTCCTGGTCCTCCCGATCGAGCCGAGGAGGCACGATGCCTTCCCGGCCTCGACGCCGATGCTCCGCCGTCGCAGTCTCGTACAACTGCTCCACGCGCGCTGCAATCGTGTCGACGCTGAAGCGCTCGTGGGCAAATCGCCGCGCGTTCTGGCCGACCGCCCTGGCCAACGTGGGATTGGAAAGGAGCACGAGGGCGTACTCCGCCAATTCGCGATCCCACTCCTGGGGATCGGGGCTCTGGAAGAGGAACCCCGTCTCGCCGTGAACGATCATGTCTCGCAGGCCGCCGACAGGTGCCGCGACCACAGGGCTTCCGACGGCCATTGCCTCGGCGCACATCATGCCGAATGCCTCGTACCGGGAAGGCATCATCACCAGGTCCGCGGCACTCAACACGCCGGCGAATCTTGCCGCATCATCGATCCAGCCCAGCGGCGTGACAGCCGGACCGAAGTGCCGGCGAAACAGGCCCACGGTGCCGCTATCACGGGCCAGCAGCAAGAGGCGCAGGGTGGGGCGCGCCTGCCGCATCCTCTTAAAGGCGCGCAGAACGATATCGGCGCCCTTCAGGTCGCTATCGATTCTTCCCCCGAACAGGACAAGCTGCTCCCCGGGATTGGCGAGCTCTCGTCTCAAGGCCTGCCCGTCGTCGGGAGTGGAGAAACGGACGTCAATCGGATCGGGAACGACGGCCGGCTTGCCGGATGCCGGCCGGAAGGCTTCGTGCACGAACGTGGCATCCTCAACCGACGGACAGATCACCAGGTCGGCAAAGCGGGTAGGAAACGACTGGGTCATCTCGTGCAGGCAGGATTCCAGGCCGAGAACAGGGGCCGAGAACGGATCGTACACGAATCGAGGCGCCATAGCGGCGTGGTGTTTCGCCAGGAGATAGCGAAAATGAAGGACATACGGGAGCCTGTAGTGGCGCTGCAGTTCGTACGCGACCGGGAAGAAGTAGGAGAGGAACCCGCCGCTATCGTGGACGAGGTTCACTGCCGGAAGGGGAATCTCTCGTTCCAGGTAGGAAAGGACGCTCCTGGCGTAGACCGCCTCCTGCTCGTCTTTCCGGAGCGGTTCCGCCCCGGACAGGCGCAGCCGGTGCACGTCGACGCCATCAATCTGTTCCCGTAGCGGTTCCTCGTTGGTTTCGCAGATGATGTGGACGGTATGGCCGCGCGCCACCAGGCCGGCGGCCAGGAGATGGGAACACTTCCCGGCGCCACCAGGATGTCTCGGATATGAGGGCTCACTGAACATGAGAATCTGCACGCGGCGCCTCACGAGTCCGGGGGCGCGCTCGGTGGCAAATGCCGGAGACACTCGCCAGCGGCCCCGCCCTGCATTCTATGTCACGGTTGAAAAGTGGAGACCCAGATTCGCTCGTGCGCCTCCGAGCGACACCACCGAAACCCATGGCGCCGGACTGCACTCAGGTCTCTTGGTCTCATCTGGCTCTTGTAGAACGATAACGCCTCGATCTTTCGACCGAAGACCGAGCCGATCGAGATGTAGAGCGGGTAGAGCCCGGCATCGAGGGACCGGCAGTGCTGTCGAATGGCCTTCTGGGACAGCGATGCAGCGTACGGGAGGTCTTCATAGTAAGCCAGCAGCACGGGCATCTCCCTGGCAAGCTCGACCGCCGCCCGCCGGACGAGCAGATGGTCACGATGATTTCCCAGGCCGAGCGGGACGACGAGGTAGGTGGGCCGGAGTTCGTGGAGTGTCTGTCGCAGCGCTATCTCCAGTTCGGCCGGTGCGACGAACTCGGCCTGGGGTGTCGCCGCAAACAACCGGTCGGTATACAGCTCCTCTCGGAGGGCCGCCTCCGGGAGGTCGAGGTAGCGGAGGCGCAGCCCGAGCGAGGCCGCGAACGTCCGGTCTTCGTCATTCCGCTGCCGGGTCACTTCTCGCCAGTCCGCCTGAAAGCCGTCCCGCATGTAGTTGGAACGTCCAAACACAGTCACGAGTGTGACCGGCGAGCGGAAAACGCGCCGGTGCAGGCTGCCGCCAAGCGAGAGCGCGGCGTCGTCAGCGTGCGGCGAGATGACAGCGGTCCCCCCGCCGGCCGTCCTCGGTTCCTGCCCGGTTCGTTGCCGGGCCTCAGCCGTCAGAATGGTCATCCGGTTGCCCAGTCAGAGTGGCGGCAGCATCGCTTGCCCGATGTCCGCTTCGATCAGAACGCGCTCGGCGGCTGAAAAATAGAGCACCTGCCGCTCCGAGCGAACGGCACTCTCACCATCCGCTCGCGCTGCCTCGCCGGAATCGTAGAGGCGCCCCCACAAACGGGCCACGCGCTCCTCCCCGGCGACGGTATAGCGGCACAGGAGCGCGTGAAGCTGGGAGTCTGCCATGCGACGAAGGCGCGTGGAGCGGAGCGCGCGGAGCATGACCGCCTGACCCTGTACCTGGCGGCGCAGAGCGGCCTGGATGTTTCCTGGGGTGAAGCCACGTGCGAAGCACTCCCGCGACGTCTCGCGCAGCCGGTCGCGAGGAAGACGCTCGAGGAAGTCGGCTGCCTTCGCGACAGCGCCGAGCTCGCCGCTGTGGACGCCGTCCATCTCTGCTTTCTCGTTGCTCAAGAATCGCCGGGCGGCCGCGATCGTTGCGGCATCTGCCTCTGATAAGGAAGTGACGTGCGCAAACGGCCGGCATGCTTCCGGCAGATACTCGAGCCACGTCGGACCCTCGTGATACACGACGATCACCGGCGTCCGCAGCGCCAGGCACTCACTGACTTGCATGAACCCGTACTTCACAATCGCCAGCCGCGAGAGTTCGAGGAGGCCGAACAGGAGTGGATCTGGGGGTTGTGGAATGACCCGGCTGTTTCGCCTGACGCTATCGGGTAAACGGTCGAGCTGCTCCCGGCATTTATCCGGGTTTCGCGACAGAAACAACGTCTCGAAGTCCGGCTCGTCGACTGTTTCCACCAGGGAGAGTGCCAGTCTCTCGACCTTCGTGTCGTACGCCAGGACCGTGACAAGCCTGTCGCCTTCCAGGCCAAGCTCGTCGGCGAGCATCGCGCGTGCGGCCTGGGGGGCGCTTTCGATATACGGGGGGACCTGGCAGAGATACGGGGGTGGGTCCGGCATCTGGAAGGAACTGGGGCCGGCGAGAATGATACCGTCGGCAATCGACCCGTGGGCTTCGCAGAACAGCGAGACCAGCAGCGGATTGTAGGCGTTATCCAGGATAACCAGCGGAATTCTCAACTCTCCCGCGCACAGAGCCGTTTCCAGCATCGCACCTGCTAACGGCACTTCGCCGACGACGATCAGATCCGGATCGATCGCCGCGATCTGCTCCAGAAAGACCTGCCGGTTTTGCTCCGCATCCTCAAATGCGGCAACGCTGAACGGAATGTCGATGAAATCCATGCGCTGTTCCGCCAGCGCGGTCAGGTCGTCCTGATACGCCTCGCGGCCGGTACAGAAGAAGACGACTTCGTGGCCGCGATCGCATAGCGCCATTGCGATTCGCAGCCCCCGTTTGTAGACGCCGATCAGCGCCTGGCCTTCATAATTCCCGAAGCAGTAGGTGACGAACAAGACTCTCATCGAAGGACCATCTGCCAGCGTTTCAGCTTCCAGCCGTGCCCTTCCACCACCAGCGCAGCCATATAGTCCGGGCCGGGCCGGAGCTCCCGGACCGACCAGCGCCCGGCTTCGGCCGGATCGCCCGCCGCGGAGAGCAACCGTGCCGGTTCGCCCGGATGGAGAGAGACGTCGAATTGGTCGAGCGGATACGATAACCCCTCACCCCTGGCCTTGATATACGCTTCCTTCCGGGTCCAACAGGTGAAGAAGGCTGCATGCCGTTGTTCCGGCGGCACCGTGCGCAGCGCCGCGTTCTCGCGCGGCGAGAAGAATCGCGCCGCGATTTCCTCGCCAGCGATGTGGGGGCGGATGCGTTCCAGATCGACGCCGACCCCGCGCCCGCGCGCGACCGCGTAGAGGGCCAGCTCGCCGGAGTGAGAGAGGTTGAAGCTCAGCCACTCGCCATGCTTCCTGGCACAATCGAGAGCCGGTTTTCCATAACGATTGGTGTGAAAGCGCAGGTCATCCGGCCTCATGTCCAGGTATCGGCTCAGGATGATCCTGAGCACGCCGCGGGCGACGATGAAGCGGTTGCGATCTTCCTGGAAGTAGAATCGTTCGGCCCGCCTGGTTTCATCCGGCGCCAGGAGATCGAGCAAACCCTGCAACTGCACTGTTGCGACGTTCAGCGAGGCACGCCACACGTGGACCTCGTCGTCCGGAAGCACCGCCTCCGCAGGCGGAGGAAACCACAGCTTCTCGGCCAGGCGGTCACTGTTCACTCTCATCCCACCCTTTGGCCGCCAGACCAAACCCCAGGCTCGCCCAGATCGCGCGGAAGGTATCCAGCGGGCTGTCCGCCAGAATGAGGGATATCCAGCCCCATTTGATCCGCTCGAGTCGGGCGCGTGTGCGCCGGTCGAGGATTGTCCCCCGATCGAGGAGGTACCGGTGGAAGAGGCGTCCCTGCAGGGGAGGCCGCAGGGCCTCCAACACTGCGTCTGGGACGGGCGCGTCGACGAACCGCTTGCTGAGGCGCAAGGAGGAGTAGACGGGACTCTTGATCCGGTAGGTCGTAGCCAGCTCGACGAGCAGCGTCCAGTCAATTTCCTGACCGGAGGCCCGCAACACTTCTCGCAGATCCACCAGCTGGAACAGGAGGACGAAGTGATGGTGGATGGCGCAGTGGAGGGCGCTGTGAAGCACGACGTCCTCCGGCGCCATCTCGTAGAGGAACGCGTTGCTCGGCGACGGCCGGGCGCGCTGCCAGAGTTCTTCGATCGCCAGCGCGTAGATCCGGCGATAGGTATAGATGCTGACCAGGTCCCAGTGGAGGTCGACAACGGCACTGGTATCGGGATGCCGGAAGGGTCGCTCGGTAAACCATGCCCGTCCATTCACGGTAGGGTTCGGATAGGGCTTGTACCCGAGCGCCTGGAGTTGCCGGCTCGCCTCCTTCACCCGCGTCGGCTTTACCAGGAGGTCGATGTCGAAGATGGGCCTGACGTCGAGGGGGTAGAACTGATTGATGAACTGGATCCCCTTCAGTGGGATCACCTCGATCTCCGCCTGGGCGAACACGTCGACCAGCTCCTGCCAGGCCTTTCGTAACTGCAGGTTACGCGCCAGGACCGCCCGCCGAAACGCGAGCAGGTCAGCGCGAATGGCGGGCGGAATCGCCGCCTCGAATCCATACTGCACCAGGTTGGCGTGCACGTGGCCGGCGACACCGTGAGACGTCGCGATCTCTTGCACCTGGTGCCAGTCGACGCGACCGAGGTGGGGGCGGAGCGCTAGAACGTGCTCGGGCTCAGGCGAGTGGCGGCCACAAACGAAGACGAGTTGCTCTTCCAGGCTCGCTGCCGCCGGCCGCCCTTCCACCGCCCGTCCCAATCGCTGTTTCCTCTCGCCCCCAAGGTGCTCAGTTTTGATCGGGCGGTAGGGGATGCCGAGCACGAACTCGTCGAGAAAGGCCTTGGCGTTGGCGACCAGGAGGACGGTGCAGTAGTAGATACACATGCCGAAGGAGAGGAGCAGCAGCTCGCGAAGCCGTTGAGGTCCCTGCCCGCCGCCTTCCCGCCGGTTCCTTAGCCCGGCCACGAAATGGCAGGCGACAATCACGAAGCCGTAGCTCAACGGCGCCGCATAGACCAGGGGGACACGGGTCGCGGTCACCAGGGCCAGGGCATGTGTGACGACCTGAAGATAGGGGACGACCATCATGCTGAGAAGGATCGGGAAGAAGAAGAAATCGACTTTCTCCCGCAGCGTGGGCTGCCCGATCCGGTAGAAGGCCAGCCAGTGACGCCGGATGGCCTGGGTTGTTCCGCGCGCCCAGCGGTATCGTTGCCGGAAGAAACTCTCCCAGTTTGAGACAAGTTCGTCCGTCGTATACGTCCCCGGCTCGAACTTGGTCTTGTACCCGGCCTCGAATGTTCGCAGCGAAGCTTCCACATCTTCGGTCGCCAGATCGTTATCAAACCCGCCCAGACGGTGAATCAGTTCTGTGCGGAAGAGACAGCCGCTGCCGAAGGAGACGGCGATCAGCTGCGACTGGCTCTTCGAATCGAGGACGGAATACTGCCACCCCAGACTCTCGAGTTCCATGAGCCGGGTCAGCCAGCTTTCCGACCAGTTCCGCCCGACCTTCCGGGTCTGGACGCTGCCGACCTCTGGGTCCTGGAAGTGCGCAAGGGTGACGGAGAAGAACTGTTCGGCCACCTGGTGGTCGGCGTCCAGGATGCAGAAAACCTCGGTATCAATCTCCGGAATGACGTCGTTGAGGGCCGCGGCTTTGCCACGTACGGCCCAGGGCGGACGGACAATCAGACGAACATTGGGATGGCGATCCCGGTACGAGGTCACGAGTTGTGCGGTCTCATCGGTGGAGCCGTCGTCGACGACGATGATTCGCAGCCGGTCGGCGGGGTAGGCCGAATTCAGCACGGAATCGAGGCACCCCCGGATGACGCGCGCCTCGTCTCTCGCGGGGATCACGACGGTGACCGCCGGGAGGAAATCTCCCACCTCCGGAGCCGGTTTGGGTCTCCTCCTGAACAGGAGGGCGATGCTCAGGCAGTTGTAGAAGGTAAAGATCGCGAGGCAAACGCCCATCGGGACCAGGAGGAGCAGCCAGGTGGCGGGGAGGAGCTGCCCTGGGAAGAGGAGGGTGGCAGACAGAGCGGCAACAAGGGCGACAAGCGGGAGGAACGTCCGGCGGCGCAGGGCCGTCCAGGCCACGTAGGCCAGAGGGATACCGGTCACGAGAGTCGCGTAGACGATCTGAGCGAATTCGATCATGGATTGCCATCCCGCCGGTATCCGGTTGTTGCCACATCCTCCAGGACGGCGTCGTAGAGCGTGGCCAATCCTTTGAACGCCGCCGGTACCGGCAGTCGCCGGAACGGGAGCGTCGGGACGATCTGGGCGAAGAAATCCATCTGCCGGGAAAGCAGCTCGCCGCGCAGCAGGAAGTTGCCGAAGGCCGAGCTGATCAACGCGAGAAGCGCTTCCCGTTGGGAGAGCGGTTCCAGCCGGACTATGCTCTCTTCGGCCCGCTCCAGGAGGTAGACCGCCCGAAGCGGAAGCGGCTTGCCGCAGTAAAATCGTTCCGTCATCGGAAGCCAGACTTGCCGTTTCGGTGTCTGCAGGGCATGGCGCCGAAGCGTGGCAGGATCGTCCCAGACCCTGGCAGCCGAATCGGGCCAGAGCCGGAGCAGCGCCGGACCCGGCAGCACCCAGACACCGTCCTCCCGCACCTGAAGCGGCAACACATCATCGCTGAGCAGCGCGTGACCGGCGGCCACGAAGGAGGCGGCCATCGTCGATTTG
>DOUV01000603.1 GCA_003520455.1 Chloroflexota bacterium
GCCACGAAGCGATGGCCCTCCGCCTCGGCGACGTACGCCTGCACCCGGCGACCATCCACCGTGAGCAGGACCGTGCCGGCCGTCAACTGGCGCACGCCAACCGTGTAGTGCCGCGCTGGCTCTTCGCCAATGCTGACCGCGATGCGATACCCGTCGCCCGCCCGCTCGACCTGGACCGTGGCCAACTGGCCGTCCTCGGTCTGGTAACGAAATTCCATCGCTCCTCAGCTCAAGGAGATCGCACAGACGTGTGGGTGGCGCTATACCCTGGCGCGCCGGTCAAGGCGTCGCCGAGACGATTGCCAAGCACCTTGTGAAGGCGCCGCCAGGTTCGTAGGGGCGCACGGCCGTGCGCCCCTACAGCGCGCCTCCGACTTGTTGGCCAGCGTCTGATTGTAGGCCCCGACGATCACGGCGCACGGCCGTGCGCCCTTACAGCGCGCCTCCGACCGCTCAAGCGGTTACGACGAACCATGGTCCCACCCGCGCAACGACGACGTGACCGACGGTCTAGCTCACCCGGTAAAAGGCCCCCAGGATACCCCCGTAGACCAGATGGGAGAAGATCACCGAGAGCGGCGTCCGCTGGCCGTAGTTCAGGGCCAGAAAGCCAGGCGGCTCGAGCTGCCTGGTCGGCGTCGGGCCACGCTCTTCGGAGGCCATGCGGGGATGTAAGCCCGGCAACACCGGCATAGCCACCAGCAGCACGAAAAGCGCGTGGACCAGGCCGATGGCGCTTCCCAACCACCAGGTCGCGCGGCGCCAACTCTCAAACGCCGCCGTGTAGACGAAGGCAAACAGCCAACCGTTTACGATGTGCACCAGGAAGCCCACCAGCCTGGCACGGCGGCGATCGGCCGTGAACATCGTCCCGAGCATGAAGGGGACATTCATCCGGGTAAGACCCAGTCCCTGGCTCCCGGCCATGAGGCTCGTCAAGACGACGGTGCCGGCGAACCCCCAGAGCATCGTACTCTGCTTGTTCATCTCCGATCCTCCGATCCTTTTTCTGCCGGCACGCGCTCGCCAGCCGGGCGTGCCCGCTCCGGAGCGTACTCCGCGAGGGTCAGCGCCGCGTTGATCAGCCCGATGTGGGTGAAGGCCTGGGGAAAGTTCCCGAGGGCCGCCCCTGTCCCCGGGTCGATCTCCTCGGCGAAGAGACCCACATCGCTGGCATAGGCGAGCAGGCGTTCGAAGGCTGCCGCCGCGGCCTCGACCTCGCCAGTTTTGGCCAGACACTCCACTGCCCAGAAGCTGCAGATCCCGAAGGCCCCCTCACCGGGAGGGAGCCCGTCGTCGGTCCGCGCTTCATAGCGGTAGACCAGGCCGTCGCGGATCAGTTTCTCGCGGATGCGAGCAACGGTCGCGCGCATCCGGGGATGCCCGGCCTCGATATACCCGTAGAGCGGGAGGGTGAGGAGGCTCGCATCCATCTCATCACCCTCGAAGGTGCGGGTGTAGCTCTGGAGCCGCTCGTTGTAGCCACGCGCTTCGATCTCCGCGCGGATCGCCTCTCGGTTGCGGCGGAATAGCTCGACCGACAGTTCCCGATGCCCCTTCTCGTACATCTCGATCAGACGGTCGAGCGCGACCCAACAGAGGACCTTCGAGTGGGTGTGCTGGAAGCGCCCAGACCGTCCTTCCCAAATCCCCTCGTCGGGCTCCCGCCAGCGTCGGCAGACAGTGTGCCCGAGACCGTCGAGCATTCGAATCGTGTCGCGATCGAAGCGGCCCCGCCGCCTGGCGACCATCGCAGCCGCGTCGATGACCTCACCATAGACATCGAGTTGGAGCTGATCGTGGGCGGCGTTGCCAATCCGCACGGGCCGCGAGCGGGCGTAGCCTTCCAGGTGAGGCAACTCTTCTTCCGCGAGGTTCGCCTCGCCGAAGACGTCGTAGACCACCTGAAGCTCGGGCCAGGTCAGACGGGTGGTGTGGAGCATCCAGCTCAGAAACGCCTCGGCCTCCTCGTCGTAGCCGAGGGCAAAGAGTGCCCGCAGGGTGAACGAGGCGTCGCGTAGCCAACAGTAGCGATAGTCCCAGTTTCGAACCCCGCCGAGCGTCTCGGGGAGCGACGTCGTGGGGGCGGCGACGATGGCACCGGATGGAGCGTAGGCCATAAGCTTCAGGGCGAGGGCGCTGCGAATGACGGCCTCGCGATAGGGCCCATCGTACTCGCAACGGGCAACCCACTCGCGCCACCAACGCGCCGACCGCTCGACCTTATTCCGCGCCACTTCCCCGAGCAGCGGAATCACAGCCGGAGCATCCTCGTTATACGTCAACGAGAGGTACCTGCGCTCGCCGGCCCGGATTCGGCTCACACCACGCGCACTCCGGCCATCGCCCGCCAGCTCCAACGGAAGCTCGCTGCGGAGGACGAGCGCCGAGCCGCCCCCCTCACACCACAAACCCATCGCGCCGCGCGCCCTCAGATCTGGGCGCATCCGGGCATAATCGGGCCGTGGGTCGTACAGGACCTCGACTTCGACCTCACCGTTGAGCCCTTCTATCTCGCGCAGAATCTCACGCTCCGGCACCAGGGCAAGCCGCTTCTCTTCTTCAGACGAGACCGGCATGAGATCACGGAGGACAACCGTCCCGCCGGAACAGTGGAAGGTGGTCTCGAGAATGTTGGTGCCGGGAAGGTACTGCCGCTCGCTCCGGAACGTCCCGGCCGGTCGGACCCGGAATCGACCGCCGCCCGTTACGTCAAGTAGCGCAGCGAAAACAGATGGGCTGTCGTACCGCGGGAAGCAGAGCCAGTCGATCGAGCCGTTTCGCGAGACGAGCGCGGCACTGCGGCAATCACCGATCAGGGCGTAGTCGTCGATGGGAGAATAGAAATCCGCCGGCACTCTCAAGATCCTCCTCCGACCCGAAAGCCAGCCAGCCTCCGCCATGGGCTGTACGGGTCACTTGCCGAGTCGTGTGGCGGAGCCGGTGTCTGGCCCGTGTTGCCAGGTATCTCCGCCAGGGCCGCGGCGATCAGCGC
>DOUV01000897.1 GCA_003520455.1 Chloroflexota bacterium
AGGATAATTTTTAGACACGCTCTTACGCCATTGATATTGGTCCGATTTGAGAGAAAAACCTTATCCATTCACAAGTTCTTGATTCGGACCAACGGCCAACCCGCGCGGGAAGGGTTGAATTCCCGTAGCACTCGATGACAAGCGGATCTCGTCTAGGAAAGCGGAGGAAAGAATTTCATGATCACGTAAACGCTTCAAATCCCACTGTTGCTGTTCAAGTTCGACAACCATGAGTGGAGCTTCTTCTTTGATCCAATGGTCAAGAAGTGACTCGTATGTGAATATCTTTTCGTTTGACAAATGAGGTCCGTGTATCTCCGTCTGTGGAAAATAAACGGTGTTAACTCCTGCAAGATAATTCATAACGCAATCCACCGCCTCTGCCGCTGAGTATGCCGCCCATTTCTGCTCTTTGGTGAGGCAACAATTTAGCGCATAGTGAATCGCAACAGCAGCGTTGTGCGCTAAAGGGGCAAACAACGAAGGATGATTTGCGTCCATGTCCGGTGGTGCGACCACAATTGCTTCCATTAGCTCGCGAATATGCGACTCAGGGAAGGGTGCTCCTTTCAAATACTGCCATACTTCGTCCAAAGCCTGGCGTAGCAAATACGGACTACCTTGATGCTCTATCGTAGCAAAAGCGTCGTAGTTGGGGAGAAGTCGTTGACAGCACGATGCAGCAAAAGCTATTGCGTGCTCGAGGGGTAGTGTGCTTAGTTCTTGTTCGAGTCTATCTCGATCAAACACCATACTGTTACTCCCTCTACATTCTGAGTTTACCTGTTATCTTCGAATGTAACAGATCAAAAACGAAATCGAACCATGCTGCTGTGATTGTTGACCTACTCGTATTCGACCATAAGCCTCATGGTCCAAACACAGCATCCTTGCGCAGTGGGCTAACTGGAATAGCGCCCTCTTGCCAGGACGCTCGAGCGCAAGCCGGACAAATGCCAACAGATGCATCTACCTCAAGAGCCTGATAACCTCGTCGTCTGATATACTCATAAGCTCGTATTTCCGCGTGATTATTGCTCACGGTAATAGTCCTCGGTACAAATTCGACGGTCCCCTCTGCATACCTGCCTTGTAGCTCTCGTTGTATTGCTGATGGCACTGATCTGACACCATTGACCGACACCACATCGACTACTCCACCACCAGGTTTTAGAGCTCGTACGACGCTTACAGTATCACTCCAACCACTGTCGGTCCCACCGCGCCAAATTGCCTTGAGTTGTTTCGATAGTCCTGAAATCCCGCCAATTCCTGTAGTGTTACTGCTTCCGCCCACCTGTACCATGGCAGCGGCGGCACCGATTCCTCCCACCTCCCATGTTCGGCTAAACGCCTCTGCCTGACCATAGTAACCGTTAATTGCTAGTGCGGTGTCTGTTGCTTCTACTGCCGCTGCACTAACAGCAATATTTGCTGGGCTATCTCCTTGTGAGAGGTTATAGTAGAGAACCGCTTTCGCTGCAAGATACTCCTGCAGGGCGCCCCCGTAGGCTGTTGGGTCAGTGGTTTCAGATCGCTGTTTGTAGGAAAGGTACAGGCACGTGTAACCGCAGATAGCGCCACCTGCGTCGACGGCATGCCCCGTCGGATCGGTGTAGCGCACCGGATTATTCAGGGCGTAGCTGTAGCGATTGAGCGCCGCCGGCTGGCCGGGCTCTGGGACAATCGGATCCGGGGAGACGAACAGACCCAGGGCCGGGTCGTAGTGGCGCGCCTGGTAGTCGTAGAGGAAGCTACTGGCCTCCCAGCGCTGGCCGGTGAAACGGCGATCGGTGGTGGGACTGCCTTCCCGCTGGCGGCCGTAGGGCGCAAAGCGGTAGCGCGTCTGCACCGTGCCGCTACTGCTGGTCAGCAGGGCCGGACTACCCAGATGGTCGCTGTGGAGGTAGCTCAGCCCGGTGGCCCCCACCCGCTGCAGGACCCGCTGCCCGCCGAAATAGTAGTACTTGGTAACCTCCCCGGTGGTGACATTCTTTTGATAGTAGTGCAGCACGAAGTCGGTGGTGGTGGTGCTGCCGCCACTGGTTTGAGAGCGGCGGAGGGTGGTACCGCTCTGGGGGTCGAGGTCATAGGTGAGGGTGGCGCCGTTGCCGGTAACCTGATAGAGCCGGTTGTCGGGGTTGAAGGCCTGGGTGTACTGGATGTAGCTCGTGCCCTGCTTCAGCCAGCGGGTGGTCATGTTGCCGGCCGGATCGTAGACAAAGGCGTAGCTCGCACTGCCAATGTACTTGGGCGCATGGCGCGGCTGGGTCGCTGTGTTCGTGTCGGACCCGGCCGACCAAAAGCCAAAGGTAGTGGTGTAGGTGCCCTCGCTGAAGGTCGTGAGGCGATCCAGCGGGTCGTAGGCGTAGCTGGCGCTGTAGCCCCCGCTGACGCTCGTCAACCGATTGAAGGCGTCGTAGCCGTAGGTCAGGCTCTCGGTGCGGTTGGGGGTGGCGTCGGTCAGGCCGGTGAGATTGGAGACCGCATCGTAGCTATAGTTGAGGTCGAGCAGGACGGTGCCGCTCTTGGTGACCTTCAGTTGTTTGAGCCGCTGCGACTGGTCGCCGCTTTGGTTATAGTAGCTGTAGTCGCTGCGGGTGCCGTTGAGGAAGGTGATCCAGCTGGGCGCCCCCAAGGCGGTGTAGTCGGCGTTGGTGACATAGAGCATGTTGTAGGTGGTGCTCTTGAGCGTCTTGGGCGGGCCCATGGCGGTGTAGGTCGTCTGCACGACCTCGCCGTCGGGGTAGGTCACCTGGGTCAGCCGGTCCATGGAATCGTAGGCGTAGAGCAGCGCGTACCCGCTGCCCTGGGCCGTCACCAGCCCCTCGGCCTGCACCCGCCCCCGGTCATCGTAGTTGGAGTTGTGCGCGATTTGGGGGTTGCCGTAGCTGCCCCCGTACCAGACACTGCGCAGTCGCCCGTAGCCGTTCTTGGTGAGGGCATCGCTGTACCCCGGCAGGTTCTCGTAGGCGTAGTTGATGCTGTAGTTGTTGTTCCCAGGGTCGGCCGGACAGGTGTAGGTGGTGATGTTCGTGGTCGTCTGGAAGGTCCGGCCCTTCAGCCGATTCAAGCTGTCGTAATACAGACAGGTCACATTCTGGCTGGTGCGACTGTTGGCCTGCTGAATCAGGTTGCCGGCCGCATCGTAGCGGTACTGCCAGGTCCCCATGTCGGGGTCCGACAGCGAGGTCTTGAGCCCGCGCTGGTCGTAGCCGATGGTGGTGCGCCGCAGCACGCTCCCCGTGCTGTTTTTGGTCTCGACCAGGCTCAGGAGGTCTACGGCCGTGTAGCGATAGCTGGTCTGGCGGGAGAGCTGGTAGGGGGCCGAGGGGGTCCCGGTGCCGGTGTATTCCCACACCTCGGTCAGCCGCCCCAGGCCATCGGTCTTGCGGTTGACCGCGCGCCCCAAGGGATCGATCACCTGGACGATGCCGGCCGCGTAGTTGTGGGTGGTGACGCGATTGGTCGGTTCGGTGACTGTCTTGACCTGCCCCAGGCCGTCATAGCTGGTCTGGGTGACCGGCTGGCCGGCGGGTGCGCCGACGAAGGTGGTCAGGGGCTGCCCATCGAAGAACGGCTGGGTGACGGTCTCAACGAGCCCGCGCGTGTTGTAGGTAGAGCGCGTGACGGCGAACTGATTGAAGGTCGGACTGCCGGTGGGCGCTTCGACCTTGGTTTCGAGCAGGCGCCCGAGCCCATCGTAGAAGGCGATCGACGGGCGCGTGCTGGCCGTGTCGCGAGCGTTCCCCGCGCTTTCGCGCGCCCAGGTGGTGACCGTGGAGAGCGGGCTGCCCGCGGTGTACTGGTACTCGACCGTCGGGGCGGCGGCGCTCTCCCCCGGCCGGATCACTTTGATCAGCCGCCCCCAGCTGTCGTACTCGTAGCTGGTGGCATCCTGGTTGTCGGCGTCGTACACCCGGCTGACTACGAGCCTGGTAAAGTCGTAATCCGTCTGGGTGGTGAGGGTGCCGCCCGGTCGCGGGCGGACCACCCGCGTCGCGAAGCCCCGGTAGGTCGGGTTGTCGTAAGAGGTGGTGGTGGTGTTATTGTTGGGATCGGTCACGCCCGTCGGGTTGCCCAAGCTGTCATAGGCATAGCGGGTTGTGACCCAGGCGGTGCCGGTCCAGACCAGCTCCTGCGTCAGTTGCCCCTTCTCCCCAAGGACGTTGTCGGGCCAGCCGGTGAGGTTGTCGTAGTAGAAGCGCGTGCGCGCCGCCAGGCTGGCCTCGTTGACCTGGCTGCCGCTGTAGACCGAGCGCTGGATCGGGCGATCCACGAGGTAGATCGTCGCGCTCGTCTTGTAGCGGTAATCGACGGAGGTGGTGCGCTCATCGCCCGGGAGATCGGTCGTGTAGGTACTGGCGACCTCGCCGTACTCGATGGTTTGGCTGGGGTTGCCGTAGCTATCGTACTGGTAGGTGGTGCGGAAGTAGCGCGTCGTTGGCGTCTCATCGGCACTGCTGCGGCGCGTTTCCGTCAACGGCACCGGTTTGGTGCCCCAGGGGGTCGTGGTCGTGAGGTCGTAGAGGTGGTCCTGGGTCGAGCGGATGACGGGGCCGATCTGCACCTCGGTGTGATACGCCAGCCCATTCTCCGGCGCCGTGGAGTCGGCCACGGCATACCACTGGCTGCGCGTGGTGGTGCCCGCCGGGTCGGTCTGGGCGACCTGCGGAAAGCCGATGAAGGCCACCGGATGGTTATCGACGACCAGGTTGGCGTAAGCTGTAGGTGTCCACCCGGGCCGGGGCTTCGGCCCGCCCCCCCTCGGCGGTGCGGCGGATGACTTTGAAGCCGTTGGCGCACAGCGGCGTCTCCGGGTCGCCCGACCAGGTGCCACTCCAGCTCCACTCGTCATAGTCGAAACTGACCCGGCCGCCGTAGCCGTTATTGACCGCGCGCAGGTACTGGCGCTTGATCAGCTGGCCGATGCACCAATCCAGGGTGCGCGTCTCGTTGATGCCATTCGCCGGATCGTAGCGGTCGTACTCGAAGGTCATCGCCGGCAGGGCGTTGCCGGGCCCAAGAGCCGCCCCGCCCGCGCCATAGGTGGTGATCTGCGTCAGCAGGACGTCTTTGCCCTCCTGGGTGGTTGGCGGGTAGGGCGGGGCGGCCGTCGCGTAGGCGAAGGTCCACTCACGCACGATCTGCGCCCCGGCATTCTTGAGCCGAATGGCATCCAGCTTCCTGGTTTCGTAGAGCAGCGTGCCGCTGGACCTGGTACTGGGGCGGGTGGAGATCGCAAACTCGACCGTGAATTCGGCCGTCGCGTCGCCCGCGTTTTTGGTATAGAGGATCGTGGCCGGATAGGACTCATTGGGGCTGCCACAGCGGTTCTTGCCATCGTTGAGCGTGATGGTCTGGTACTGAATCTCGATCGTGTTGCCCGCCGGGTCGGTGATGGTGTCCAGCTTCCAGGCTTCCGTCCCGGTGCAGGTCCACAGCCGCGAGGCGCCGGTTGACCCGAAGGCGTATGTGGTGCCGTCGGTGGTCCAGACCTCCCAGCGCCCCTGGTTGACGCCGCGGCCCTCGGAGAACTGGACCTTGACCCAATTTTCGCGGCGGGGATGGTAGGCGCCCGGCGCGCTGGTGGCGGTGCGGTTCTCACTGCGCAGCTGGCCGCTGACCCCCTCCATGACGAGCGAGGAGGGGTCGCCCTGGCCGTCCGTCCAGCGCACGACCCCCAGATCCAGGCTCCAGCCGATGCCGACCCAGCCCCCCTGGCTGTAGCGGGTGTCCATGGTGTTGACGGTGGCGGAGTGGTACTGCAGCGTCAGCGAAGGTTTGAGCCCCGCCGCGCCGGGCGGCAGATCCAGGGGCAGCGCGAACGAGGCACTCCCGGAGAAGAGCCCCACCTGGAACTCATCAATCGTCGCCGGCACGATCGTGGCCGGATCGGCGGAGACCGTTTGGGTGCTGAAGTGACTCACCCGCGCCGTCAGGGTCTTCGTCGCGGTCACCACCGTGCTGGGCCACGCCCCCTCGGCCGGGGGCTGGCCGTCGCTCCCCGCCT
>DOUV01000213.1 GCA_003520455.1 Chloroflexota bacterium
GTAGACCTTGCCGATCGCCCGGGCGCCAGCGGCAAGCGCACCCGGGCCTACGGCCCGCCGCCCGCCGCCTGGCATGGGTCGTGCGACTCTGGTGAGCAGTTCTCCCAAGACGACTGCAACAACAAGCTCATCGGTGCCCGCTTCTTCCGCTTGGGGGCCAATGCTTCCACCGTCATCACGGAGGACTACCTCTCCCCGCGCGACCGGGATGGCCACGGCAGCCACACGGCCAGCACGGCGGGTGGCAACGCCGACGTGCCGGCGTCCATCTTCGGAATCAACCGGGGCATCCTCAGCGGTATCGCCCCCCGGGCGAGGATCGCGGTCTACAAGGTCTGCTGGAACGATGCCGGCTGCTTTCTCTCCGACATCGTCAAGTCCATCGATACGGCGGTAGCCGACGGTGTTGACGTGATCAACTACTCGATCGGCGGTGGCCCATCGCTGTTGGGCGCCGACGACGTCGCCTTCCTCTTCGCCGAGCGGGGAGGGGTCTTCGTGGCGACCTCAGCGGGGAACTCCGGACCCGCCGCGGGGACGGTGGGCGGACCGGCGACGGTGCCCTGGATCACGGCGGTGGGTGCCAGTACCCAGAACCGCACCTTTCAAGGCTCGGTGGAGCCTGGCAGCGGTGCCGCCTTCTTTGGTGCCTCCATCACCGGCGGCACGGACGTGCTGCCGCTGGTCGATTCTGAAGATGCCGGTTCCGAGCTCTGCATCCCCGGTGAACTCGACTCGAACGTCGTGGGCGGGAAGATCGTGCTTTGCAAGCGCGGCGTGATCGCCCGCGTGGACAAGAGCCACGCCGTGTACCTTGCCGGTGGGGCCGGAATGGTTCTCTACAACACCAGCGACGACGAGACCGAGAACACGGATAACCACTGGGTGCCTTCGGTGCACATCAATAACACCGATGGGCTGGCCGTCAAGGCCTACATCGATGGGGCGAGCAGCAGCGCAACGGCGCGGATCATTGGCGGGGAAAAGGTGGCCATCCCGGCACCCTGGATGGCGGACTTCTCATCGCGGGGTCCGGATGTGGTTGCCCCGGACATCATCAAGCCGGACGTGACGGCCCCAGGCGTCAATATTCTCGCCGGCAATACGCCCAATCCATTCTTGGGGAGGCCCGGCCAACTCTTCCAATCGATCAGCGGGACTTCCATGTCCAGCCCGCACGTCGCGGGTGTGGGCGCTCTGTTGCGCCAATTGCATCCAGATTGGACGCCGGCCATAGTCAAGTCGGCGCTGATGACCTCAGGGTATCAGGATGTGAAGAAGGAGGATGGCACTACGCCGGCCGATCCCTTCGACATGGGCGGCGGCCACATCGCGCCCAACCCGGCAGCGGACCCGGGACTCGTTTATGAGACCGGCTTTGTGGACTACCTGCAGTTCCTTTGCGGCGCCGGCGCCCTCAGCGCTACAGGATCGACCTGCAGCGCCGTTGGGTCTATTGATCCCAGCGACCTCAACCTGGCCTCTATCGGTGTCGCCGAACTGGCCGGCATCCAGACGGTTCGGCGCACAGTGACCAACGTTGGTCCGGCTGGGACCTACAATGTTTCGGTCGATGCACCTCCAGGGATCGATGTCGTGGTGTCGCCTGCCTCGTTGACACTGGCGGAAGGCCAGTCAGCCACGTACAACGTTACGTTTACGACGTTGCCCGGCGCGACCCTGGACGAGTGGGCGTTCGGTTCGCTCACCTGGGGTGACGGCGTACGCAGTGTGCGCAGCGCCGTCGCCGTGAAGCCGGTTGCGCTGGCCGCACCGGATGAGGTGTCAGGTGCCGGGACGAGTGGCTCGCTGAGCTATGACATCACCTTCGGCTACGCAGGTGACTTTGCAGCCGAGCCCCATGGCCTGATACCGGCCGACACGCAGCCGAATAGTGTCGTGGATGATCCTGCCAACGACATCAACACGGCGCTCGCAACCGGGGTCGGCATCACAATCCATTCCGTGACCATCCCTGCCGGGACCGAGTACGCCCGCTTCGCGCTGTTCAACGACTACACCGATGGCAATGACGACCTCGACCTATACGTCTTCGATCCGGACGATCACCTGGTTGGATCCAGCGGATCGCCTACTGCCGATGAAGAGGTCAACCTCATCGTGCCAGCGGAGGGTGATTACACCGTGGTCGTCCACGGCTGGCAGACGGACGGGGCCGACGCCAACTACACGCTGTTCGTCTGGGCGCTCGACGCGGCCGATGCCGGCAACATGACGGTCACTGCTCAGTCGTCCGCCACGCTCGGCGACACGGCCACCGTCTCTCTTGACTGGTCTGGACTGACCGTAGCGACGAAGTATCTCGGCAGCGTCACCTACCACAACGTGGCGTCGCCGAGCGGTTACGACGATGGTCTGATCGACTTCACGATCGTTCGGGTCGATACCGATTGACGGGTTTGATGCGATAAGCCCTACCGGCCGCCTGTGGGTACAACACCCACGGGCGGCTGTGTTTTTGAATGTGCCGGGCTTGAGCGCCCCAACGAGGAAAGAGAAGTGCCCAATACGTGTTTGGTTTGAATCGGGGCTGGCGATTTTCCAGAGGCCACCTCCTTCTGGCCTGGGACTTGCTGAAGGTCATTGTGGAGCCTACGAGTTCTGCAAAGGAGTGGAGACATGGCGAATCAGGTGGTCCCTTTCATAGCGTACAGCACAAGTGATTACGTTTTGGATGATCCCAAGAACGACATTCTTGGTTTTGCCGTCTACGACCGCTATGGCGAGTACGTCGGGCGGGTGGAGGAGCTGCTCCTGGACAAGAGTGGGCCGCCCCGGCGCGACAAACCAGACGCGCGGCGGGTCGCTCTGGCCGTGATCAACACCGGTGGCGTACTCGACCACGAGCGCATCGCGGTTCCATTCGAAGCATTGGGCCTGGTTGAGCGGGCCCGCCGCGCCGTGCGGGTCAACTACTCGAAAGAATACTTCGAGCAGGAGCCCCTGGCCTCCCGCGGCCTGAACTTCCTCGACCGTGACGCCTCGGGCCGGCTGTACGGCTTCTACACCATGGACGATGAGTGGTTTGACGAGCGCGCCGGCGCAGATCCGGAGCATGTGAAGTACGGCTGAGATCGACAAGAGCGTTCCCAAGCGCCGTATGCATGCCTGGATTTATGGAAAGTTACGGGGGAAGTTATTTGCTGCACAACTGCAGGAGGTGGCGCTGGAACTCGGCGTGACTGGGTGGTTGCGCTTTTGGCTGGATGGCCGGGTCGAACTCGTGGCCGAAGGGAACGCCGATACCGTCACCGAGTTGCTTCGGTGGGCCGGCGAGGGGCCTGACGATGCGGACAGCGCCGAGGTGGTGGTTGAAGATGAACCCTACGTGGGTGAGTTTGACGCCTTTGCGGTGCGCCGCTGAACGGTTGTCGCCAGTTGAGAGGAGTGAGGAGTGTGAGCGAGAGAACGACGAGTTTTCGCAATCCCGCCGACGTGGTTCGTGAGAAGACCGAGGACAAGCCCAAGATCTACGAGGAGCGTGAAGAGCGCGCGGCGCGAATCGAGGAGCAACGCAAACAGGAGTTCCTCGAGCGGACAGAGCAAGGGGGCGAGCCGAACGAAGGTGAATGACTTGAGTCTTCCCCTGGCCTGAGGTCAATGCCGCAGGCCAGGGGTTTCTGTGGGTACGATCCTCTTCGCGTCCCTCGAGGGCGCCGTTGAACGTGTCGTTTCACCCGGGTTCGAGTATACTGCTGTTCGGATAGTCAGGCGCCGTACCGGGGTGGAATCAGTGATCCCTCGACTCTGATTCCACCCATCTTTCTACTTGTTGCTCGGAGGCAGTGCCGTCGTGCTCTCCCTCGATTGCCAGGACCGGTACCGAGAACGCTACAGAACGATCGTGCCCGGCTGGCACACGAGCGGCGAGATCTACGAGTCCTTTGTACGCCGGGCGCTGGCATCTCCCCAGATGCGTCTGTTGGATGTGGGTTGTGGCTCGGGCGGCGTGATCGAGGTGATGAGCGAGCAGGTGGCGTTGCCGGTGGGTGTCGACACCAATCTTCGATCCTTGGAGCACCATCGCGATCCGTCCGTCCGCCTCGCCGTGAGCGATTTGACCAGGCTCCCCTTTGCGGACGAGACCTTCGGCCTGGTTGTCAGTTCCTGGGTGTTGGAGCACCTGGCCCAGCCGGTGCCGGCCTTTATCGAGATCGCTCGCGTTTTGAAGCCATTCGGTCACTTTGTCTACGTCACGCCGAACGCCCGCAACGTCATCACCGCGATCAACCGCGCTGTTCCGAAGTTGATCCAGAGCACGTTGGTGCGATTGCTTTACAATCGCGGTGAGAAGGATACCTTTCCTGTGGCCTACAATGCGAACACGGCCGAGGTGATCGATTCATTGGCAGCATCCGTGGGGCTGCGCGCAGTCGAAGTTGTGCACGTCAGCGATCCCACCTACCTGGCGTTCGGCGAGTGGCTTTTTCGCCTGAGCATTCTCATCGAGCGCCTAACGCCGCGCAGGAACCACGTTCACATCGTGGGAGACTACGTCAAAGCGTAGCCCTTCATCGTGAGCCACCATCTGGCGTCTTCGCGGGTCACGTATCCCGAGTCGTCTCCTCCCTGACGCGTGCCAGGAACTCGGGGTTCCACACCTCCAGAGCGTCGGTGATCTGCTCGTGAAGCAGGGCCACCAGCGCTCCTCCTGCTTCGCTCTCGTCGAACTGTCCTGCGCGGATGGCTGCACACAACTCGGCGTTCAACGCCGCCAGGTGTTGCTCAAGCGCTGCACTGCTCTCCGGGCGTGGCTCGGTGCGGCCCAGGAGGGTGGCGAGGTGCTCCCACTGCCGCCAGGCCTGCGCCTCGCCCAGGGTGAGCTCGCGCTCGACCGTGCGCAGGACGTGGGCGGCGACAAGG
>DOUV01000915.1 GCA_003520455.1 Chloroflexota bacterium
CTCCGCGCCGTGGCCGAGCACCTCCTGGCGGCGATCCGGGCCAATGGCTACAAGCCGACCGAGCTGGCCCGAACGGCGCGCACCGCCAACAGCGCCCCGTCGCCCTTCTACCTGGACGAAACCAGCGGCGTGCGCCTGGCGTTGACCTTCATGGCCGTCAAGCCGCTCGCCAGACACGACCGCATCGAGGCGATCAACAGCGGGATTCAGGACATGAGCGACGAAGAGGCCTACTACTGGTTCAGCAAGTGCAGCGTCGGGCCGAATGCCACGCGAGCCCAGAAAGCGCTCCGGGTGCTGTTGAGTGATGAATGATAATACGTGAACGGCGCCCGTTCGTAGTGCGGCATCCCTGGGAGCACCGGCATCCTGCCGGCCCGGCGCCGGCGAGACGCCGGCGCCCCCAGCGACGCAATAGAGTCGCCGCGCAAGTCCTCACGATGAGAAGGGCTGTGGTGTGACACGTGGGGGTTTTGACCATGCCAGACTTCCGAGAGGATCGTGCCCGTCTGGAAGCGGCGGCGCGGGCGGGCGATGAGGCCGCTTTCGCCCGCGTGGTGGCGGAGACCGATTGGTCGAGGGCGGAAGCGTGTGACTTCGTCGAAGCCGTGCGGCTTGCTCTCGCTGGTGGCGCCCCCCTTACTGCCCGCAGTCTTGCGGATGCAGGCGTCCGCGCCTATCCTGAGCACGTCGAGTTGCACAAGATGGCCAGGATCCTCGCGCCTCCCCGCGTTGTGGGGACGAGCGGTCCGTCACAATCGCTCTGCGAGAACCAGCGCTGGCTGCGGGAGCACGCCGACGAATATCGAGAGCGCTGGGTCGCCGTGCGCGAAGGCAAGCTCGTGGCCTCCGGTATGACCGCGGCAGAGATTCGGGCACATCTGGGCAGTAGAAACGGCGTGATGGTAACCAGGGTTTTCTGACAGTCCGTTCCACATTTGAGCAGAACAGGCTTCGCGGCATGAAGGGAGTCGTGCGTGTGAGCATCCTCCCGCACACAACAATCGAACGCCTCCAGGTTCGAAACTTTCGCAGTCTTCACGACGTCGACGTGGCTCTCGGTCCGTTGACGGTATTGGTGGGACCCAATAGCGCCGGTAAGAGCACGCTGGTCGACGCACTGCGCTTCGTGCGCGACGCCGTCACCCGCGGTCTCGATACCGCTCTCGCAGACCGGGGTGGCTTTTCCTCGCTCCACCGCTGGACGCACAAAGGTCCGCCTCACGATATCCATATCCAACTCTCGTTGCGCGACCCCGCCTGGACGGCCGAGTACGGTTTTACCCTGGGGACCGCACCCAAGGGGAAGTACCGGGTGAAGCGAGAGCGACTCAAGTATGATGAGATGCAGCCCGGGTCGCATACCAGGCCGGTTGAGATCGAACTCAAGGAAGGGAAACTGGTCCAGGCGAGCGACGTTGATCGACAGGTAGAGCAGTGGCTCTCACTTGCCGTATCCGCGCCACAGACCGACTTCACCGATCGCTTGAGCCTCCCGGACGTCTTCCCGCTGCTGCGGATCACACCGGGTCTGGTAACTTTCCTCAAGAACATGGGGTTTTACACGATCTATCCGGATACCCTCCGTAAGCCGCAGAAACCGGGAAGCGCCTATCCCCTGGACGAGCGCGGCGACAATCTCGCGACGGTGCTGCGCGAGCTGAGACGAGAGACTCCTGGCGCCTTTGATGCCATCAAGCAGGCTCTTTCCCAGGTCGTCGTGGGAATCGACGATCTCTCCGTACAGCAGGTGGGCGGCTATCTCGTTACCAGGTTGCATCATCGCAGCGAGGAAAACGGAAAGGGAGGCCCGGCCTTCGAACTGGCTCTGGAATCCGATGGTACGCTGCGCGTGCTTGGGATTCTGACGGCTCTGTACCAGGAGCCGGCACGTTCGCTGGTGGCGATCGAGGAACCGGAGCTAACGGTTCACCCCGGCGCCCTCAGTGTGCTCTGCGACGCGTTGCAGGAGGCGAGCCTCCGCAGCCAGGTGATCATCACGACTCACAGCCCCGATCTCATCAGTCGCTTCCCGATTGAGGCGATCCGCGTGGTGGAGAAAGAAGGAGAAGCGACCAGGGTCGGCCCCGTTGAAGAGAGCCAGTACCGGGCGGTCGTCGACAAGCTCTTCCTCCCTGGAGAACTTCTGCGTATCGAAGGCTTGCACCGCCAGCAGACGTCTGCCAATGAGAAGTGATTTCCATGCCCCGCATCATTCCTATCGTCGAGAGCGACGGCGACATGGAAGCTGTCCCGCTCCTGATCCGCCGGACCTTGCACCAAAACGAGCTATGGCATCGGGAGGTGGGAACACCGAAAAAAGCGCGCAACATGGCTGTGTTCGGACAGCGAGCGGCCGATTTCCTGCGGTACGCGCGCCGCGAAAAAGACTGCGCCGCGATTCTCGTCGTGTTGGATCTCGACGATGGTTGCCCCGCTCACGTGGCACGCCAACTCGCCGACCAGGTGCGCGGCCTCCATACCGATGTGCCTGTCGCCATTGTGCTGGCCCATCGCGAGTACGAGAGCTGATTTCTGGCAAGTATTTCCACCCTCGCCGGCCATCACGGCTTGCCGGCCGAGCTTGACTACGCCGGTGACGTGGAAGCCCGGCGCGGTGCCAAAGAACGGCTCACGCAACAGATGCCGCCGGGGAAGGCGTACCGGGAGACTTTTCACCAGGCCAGATTGACCCGGCTCATCGACCTGGATCTTGCCTCACAGGCTTCGCGCTCGTTTCGGCGATTGTGCCGGGCGGTTGATCAGTTAGTCGCAGCCGTCGAAGCCGGGCGAACAGCCCTGGAATGAATTCCAGGGCTGATAGCCAAAGTCGGCTGAAGCCGACTGGATTGTAACCGCTGGCGGACATTTACAAGCGTTTCTAACCCGCTGAAGCGGGTTTCGCTTATCAGCCTG
>DOUV01000895.1 GCA_003520455.1 Chloroflexota bacterium
TGTTGGGAGCCCTCGTTCATCCGGCCAATACCCATGATACCGTCGGCGGCGAAGAACTACTGGATCTGGTGCTCAACGAGTATTCCTCCATCAAGAAGGTCCTGGCGGATCAGGGGTATCAAGGCGACTTGGTGGCGTGGTTCCAAGCCGATTTCGGCGTCGTACTCGAGATTGTCGAGAAACCCGCCGATCAAAAGGGATTCGTGGTGCAAAAAGGTCGTTGGGTCATTGAGCGCACTATTGCCTGGCTGAACCGCTGTCGGCGTCTCAGTAAAGATTATGAGCGGAACGTGTGGAATAGTGAGGCTATGATCTATATCGCCTCCATTCACTTGATGCTGCGGCAATTGCTCCCCAATACGAATATTCCAATTCCGTACAAAGATAAGCGGCTTCCCGAATTGATGGGCCTGACTCTGAACCAGGCAGCCTAAGTGTATGAATATTTTCCAAACACGCTCTTATTCTTTGCGGTAAAGTAGGCCGTCGAACGGAGGGGGCTTCAGTTGCTGCCGCAGGCGCGCTGCACGGGATGACATGAGAAACGCTTCGATCTTACGTGCTGCCATCTTTTGCGCTCTGGAGCAGTATTACCACTGCTACCAGTACGGGATGAAGCGATATTTCACATCTGCCATATACTCGCCGTATCCCGGCAGTTCTGCTCGCAGCATGCGTTCCTCCTGCACCGATGGCTTGTTATTCCCGTTGAGCAAGATTGTGGCACGCGTGGCTAGTACTGCTTCGATGATTCCCGGCCAACTATTTAGGGTAATCGCATCTTGACCAGTCTTGGAGCGAAAGTGGGTCATAGGTGGCGGGTTGTCCCTCTTTGAGCGCTCTCCGAACTGGATTTACCCCTAGAGTGGTTGCTCGGTGGGGAAAAACTCGGCAAAATTGGGCTCATGCGGTTATCCTACCCAACTGTTAAGTCAGCGACAGATTTGACGGTGGAAAGAGATTATGCGATAAAAGTGTATGCGCCCCTCAAACTGGTTCTTCCTCGCTTTGGGATGTTGTAGGCATCTTTCCCAGCGAGGCTACCGTCATTCGTCTGGTCGGCGTCGGCTGGAGCGAGCAACACGACGACATTGCACAGGAGGATCCCATGAATGGCCGATCGTAGACAGGCATGGTCCGGGAGGAGGCCTGTAAGAAAGGTTCCTTAAGCCAACCGCCGGCTCCATCGACTGGGAACGCATCCGCGCTGTTTGCTCCTCGCCCCCGCGCCACCCTCCCGGGAGAGCAGACCGGCGCCTGACCAGCGACCGGCAAGAACAGCTCGCCCTTTCTGAATATCTTGTCATCAGGGATGACAACAGCCCGCTTTTCAAGTACTCTAGCCTTGCATATATGCGCCCTGTCTGTGCCACAGCCACGACGCGCACGCCCCATAAACGCCGACCAGTTTACGCTCCTCCTCTCCTTCCTTGCCGAAGGGCTTGAGCACGACATTCACTTGCTCCAAGCGCAGCAAGCCACCGGGACTCGGAGGAGCACAGCTTTGACGGCCTCGAGCACTTCCTCGCTGACCTGCGCCAAGTCGGTCTCCCTGTACAGGGGCGGCGGGCCCAAAAGCGCCAAAGACCTCTGTGACAATCAGCCGCTGAGACGAAGAAACGCTCCCTGCACAACAATCGCCCCCTCAAGCGACTGGGGGACTCAGACCCGAGGTCTCCGGACCATTCTGATGCGGTCTCCACCGCATTCGCTGTTCAGTCATGCGGAAGACACTCCCATCAGAGGGGATTGAGCCGTACGAAGGGGGCGGGGGACCGATTCAAGTCCCTCGACACACCCGTCGAGCAGTTCCGCCCGGAGGAAGTGGGGGGACTGCTCTTCAACACCAAGAACCAGGGTCCCCACCAGGTGATGGTGTAAGGCGTTCGAGTATGAATAGAGCGAGGCTGGTGGACCTAGGCTCGTGGAATGTCGCGGGTACCCCAACCGTGACCATGGAATTGTCCGAGGCGCGAGTCCGAAGAAGTGTGCTCCGCATTCTCAACGATACCGTCCTCTGTTCAATGGCCACTGTGACGAGTGACCATCGTCCCCACATCAACACGGCGTACTTCTGCTTCTCGGATGAACTTGAACTGTATTTCCTCTCACATCCTAGCT
Organism: Chloroflexota bacterium; assembly: GCA_003520455.1. Next base: position 2,122 of record DOUV01000895.1, read on the forward strand.
CACTCCACTGCCGAAACCTATCGACGAACGCTTCGATGGCGATGGCCGTCTTCTCGTCTTCCCAGGCATGGGGCGGTTCCGATCAGGGGGTGCAGCTCTTCGGAACCTGCAGTGAAGCGAGGGGACCTCATGCGATCGAGGCGGATCAGTTGTATGGGGATCGCTTCTCCCTGTACCCCAATTGGAAGGCGAATCTCGACAGGGATGACCCGGCGCGGGCTTACCGGTTCTACCGGTTCCTCCCTGCTGCGCTGCAGATACTCGAGGAACAGGAGTTCGGGGGGGGAGTTTTCGTGTATGCCACCATCCAGAGAGGCGCCGGGTCGGCGGAATAGCCGGAGGTCCCGAAAGGCTGAGCCGCCCACCAGGTGCATGCAGCCGACCGCGTGTTCCGCTCGCGGCGGATGATGCGCCTGGTGAATTCGAGCCGAAATTCAAGCGAAACGAGGGCTTGCAGACGAGTGATATCCGCTCTCGAGCCCTGCCAGTGGGGCGACGACCACGATTGACGTCATGTGGGCTGGAATGGCGAGAGGTGCGGCGATACCCTCCTGGCGCGGGGGCCAGCGGGCGCGGGCTGGACGAGCGCCGGCAGGCATCGCCATGGTCGCGCCGACCCCATGCCAGGATCGGCGCGCGTGGATGGGAGCCTCGGCGTCGGAGGTGGATCAC
>DOUV01000297.1:0-3014 GCA_003520455.1 Chloroflexota bacterium
CGATCGGCACGAGCGGCCCAGCCGGCACGGGCGACCCCAATGGCCGCTCCTTCTTCCGGCTGGCTGTCCCGCCGGGGACAGGTGAAGAGCGGGTAGCGCCTGAAGCCCTGGGCATACCTCTCCCGATCACACTCGGCCAGTTGGCGCGCGACCCGCTTTTGACGGCGCGCATCCTCCCGCAAACGCCCGGTGGGCCGGAGTTGCGCCTGATCGTACCTGGCGGCTCGCGTACGGACGCTGGGGGCGCGCCGACCGGTTACACGCTGGAGTACCGTTGGCCAGATGGCCGATTGCTCACTCTCAGCGAGCAGCCCGGCCCGCCCGATGGCAACGAGCTCCCGCCCGAGTTCGCGGCCAATCCGATCCCGGTACCGGGTGCTGTGGCCGGCTGGCGCGAGGAGGGCAATGCGCTGAGCCCACTCCTCACAGCACTCGTGCTCTATGACGACGGTACGGTGGTGATCGTGCTGGCCGAGCGCCTCCCGCCTGATGAGTTAGTGGGACTGGTCCAGTCGCTCACGCCCATTGGACGAGATTAGAGATTTGGATGGCATCTTATGACACAGTCACTGACGCGCCGCGAACTCCTCTCATACGTCTGGCTCAGCTCCGCGGGTGTCTTCCTGGCGGAGATCAGTGGTGTCGGCTACTTTTTCGCGATGCCGCGCTTCAAGGCGGGCGAATTTGGCGGTGAGTTCACCATCCCCGTCGAGATGGTGCCGCCGCCGCCGGCGGCCCCTCAGCCCAACCAGGCGGGCAAGTTTTGGCTCGTTCGCACCGAGGCGGGCGTTCTGGCGCTTTACAAAGTCTGCACCCACCTGGGCTGCCTCTACGATTGGCTGCTGAACGAAAACTACTTCCGCTGCCCCTGCCACGGCTCGCAGTTCTATCGTGACGGCCGGCTCAAGCGGCTACCCGCCCCGCGCGGGCTCGACCGTTTCGTGATTCGTGCTCTCGACGCAGCCGGCACAGTTCTGGCCGAGACGCCTCGCGATGGAAGTCCGATCCTCCTTCCTCCTGAGACGGCCGCGATCGTGGTGGACACCGGCAGCCTCATCCGGGGGCAAGCGGCCTGAACCGGGGGGGTACACCCTGCTGACGGTCATCACCTGCCCGTGCCTACGAGAAACGGCGGACGGCGCGGACCGGTGCTGCAACAAACGACGGATGGCCCGAATGGGCGAGACGGAGCATGCCAACGGGCGCCAACTCTGCTATGCTCTTGTAGTGAGAGCCGGCATCGTCCCACCTGGATTACGGGGTGGCCGGCAGAGGAGGAATTATGACGCGCCTACGCTTCGTCGCATTGCTGACAATCCTCGGATTCTTGCTGGGTGGCGCCGGAAGCGTCGCCGCCCAAGGCGGCGTCGAGCCCCAACACACCTCGGCGGTCTGGCACGGCACCTACTTCAACAACCCCGGCCTCACCCCGCCCGCGGCGTTCGAGCGAGACGACATAGTGCTGGACTTCAGTTGGGGCGGTGGCTCACCCGAGCCAGGCACCATCAACAACGATTTCTTCTCGGTGCGCTGGACGCGCTACCTCGACGTCTCCCCCGGCACCTACCGCTTTACGACGAAGAGTGATGATGGTATCCGGGTCTATGTCGACGACCAGCTGATCATCGATCGCTGGACCCAGCACCCGGTCCAAACCGACACCGCCGACGTCTATCTCGGTTCTGGGCATCACCTCGTCGTGGTCGAGTACTTTGAGTGGCAGGGCGACGCGATCGTCTCGGTTACCTGGTCGGCCGTGCAGACCGCGCCGGCCGGCTTCCTGGGCGAGTACTACCCCAACCGCGACCTCAGCGGTGCGCCGATCACCACGCGCGATGATCCTCAGATCAACTTCGATTGGGGCACCAGTTCGCCCTTCCCGGCCGCGTTCGGCACGGACAACTTCTCGGTGCGCTGGACGCGTGTGGTCAAGTTCGATCCGGGCACATATCGCTTTTACGCGACGGTTGACGACGGGGTGCGCCTCTGGGTCAACGGCCACCTGCTGATCGACCAGTGGCGTGATCAGCCCGCCACGACCTATAGCGGTGACATCTACCTCAGCGGGCCGGCTGAGGTAAAGATGGAGTACTTCGAGCACATGGGTGTCGCCGTGGCAAAGCTCCGGTGGGAGAGGAGCCCGGGGACACCGCCTGGCCAGGCCACGGTCTACGTCGTGCAACGCGGCGACACGCTCAGCAGCATCGCCCGCCGCTTCGGCACCACGGTCCAGGCGATCATGGCCGCCAACAACCTGCAATCGACGACGATCTACGTCGGCCAGCGCTTGATCATCCCTGTGGGACAGACGCCGCCGCCACCCGGCCAGACCACGGTCTACACCGTGCAGCGCGGCGACACGCTCAGTGCCATCGCCCGCCGCTTCGGGACGACGGTCCAGGCGATCATGACGCTCAACAACCTGCGCTCCACGACGATCTATGTCGGCCAGCGCTTGATCGTCCCGGTCGGAACGCCGCCGCCCGTGGCGCGCGAGGTGATCGTGGATGACAGCGATGAGGGCTTCGTCCGGGGCGGCTCCGCGACCGGGTGGGGGTCGGCAGAGGTGGGCTACGGTGGCCACATGTTTTGGACCCGCAACAACCAGACCCAGCAGGCGAACTACAACTGGGCGCGCTGGTTCCCGCAGTTGGCGGCCGGTCGCTACGAGGTTTTCGTCTTCATCCCCAGCAGAAATGCCGGCACGCACCGCGCCACCTACTGGGTCTCGCATGCAGATGGCTTCACCTCCCGCGTCGTCGACCAGTCGATCTCCAGCGACGCGTGGATCTTGCTCGGCACCTACCGCTTCAGCGGCACCAACAGGGATTACGTCTCGCTCACCGACGTCACGGGCGAGCCGTACCTGAGCACCCGCATCGGCTTCGATGCAGTCAAATGGGTATCGCGCTAGCCTCGTCCGTCCAGCGCGAAAACGCCCCGGGCCATATCCACCCGGGGCGTTTCTTTTTGGAGGGCCTTCTCACTCACAGGAGTTACGCAGTAGGTTGAAT
>DOUV01000297.1:3146-5561 GCA_003520455.1 Chloroflexota bacterium
CCATCAACCTTGAATCACCACCTTGCACCGCGTAACTCCTGTCACTCATAGCGGAGCGCTGCCACCGGGTCGAGGCGCGCAGCGCGAGCAGCCGGGTAGAGGCCGGCGAGGAAACCCACGAGGATGGCGAAGAGCAGCGCCCCGGCAGCCAGCCACGGCGGGACGATGCTGAGCGGGCCAACGTTGGTGATCTTCTGGGTGGCCAGGTACCAGTGGGCCAGGCGATCCACCCCTTTGCCGAGCAGCGCCCCGAAAATAACGCCCAGGACGCCGCCGATGAAGCCCATCAAGGCCGCCTCGGTCATGAAGAGACGCCGGATGTCGCCGGGGTCGGCGCCGGTGGCCTTCAGCACCCCGATCTCGCGGGTCCGCTCGTAGATCGCCATGATCATGGTGTTGACCACCCCCAACGAGGCGACAAAGAGCGCCAGCACGCCCACCGAGGCCAGCATGGTCTGCAGGACGGCGAAGATCCGCGCCGCCAGGTCGAGGATCGACTGCAGCGAGCGGGCCTGCAGGTTGCGCCGCTCGATAGCCTGGCTCACGGCCGGCACGTCCTCGATGCGGCGCGCCCGCACCACGGCCGCGTCGTAGCCGTCCTCCGCCAGCAGATTGGGCCGGTTGTACCACCAACTCTTGATAGCCACCCGCTCGGCCAGCCCCAGGTCGACCCGCTCGCTGCTGCGGCGCGCCACCCCAACGACAGTCGTCGCGAACCGTTGTTGCTCGCCCCGCGGGAGCGTGACGGTCAGGGTGGCCGGTTGGCCCACGGCCGCGGCCGGGCTCAAGCCACCCTGCTCGGCCAGCCGCGTCGTGATGAGCAGTCCTCTGGCTGCCCCCTCGGCCAGCGGCGCCCCGGCGACGATCTCGGCCTCAGGCGTGAAGGGGTCGCGACCAAAGGCATCGAACAGGCGCGTGGGCCGGTTCTGCCCGTTCAGCTCCACGCGCAGGTCCATGTAGGGTGGCAGTTCCACAACCGCCGTCACCGCCGCGACTTCAGGCAGCGCGCGCAGTTCATCCAGCAGCGCCGGGGTCAGCGGCGTCACGCGCTCGTCCGGAGCAAAAGGATCGCTCCCACGCTCGCGCGTCTCCGGGCGGACGAAGATCGTCTCGAGCCCCACGGTCCGCACATTGCGGGTGAGCTCGGCCTGCAGACCGACACCCAGCGAGGTCATCGTGACCACGGTGAGGACGCCAACGAAGATGCCGAAGATCGTCAGGAAGGAACGAACTTTGCGGCGACCCAGGTTGCTGAATGCGGTAGCAACAATATCGGAAATGCGCATCGCAGACGCTCAAACTCACTATCGGTTGCAGGTTTGCAGGTTGAAGGTTGGACAATGCGGGCGCAATGGCTTGCAAGGTTCTCGAAACGATGAGAAAACAGTGCTGCAGCCCGGCCTTAACCTTCAACCTGCAACTTCTCAACTGGCATCCCGTCCAGGGTATCGTTTATGATTTGGCCATCTTTCAATCGCACGACGCGACGGGCGAAGGCGGCGACTTCGGGATCGTGCGTTACGGCCAGGAGGGTGACCCCCTGCTCCCGGTTGAGCTGATTCAGCAAGGCCATGATCTCGGCACCGGTGGCGCTGTCGAGGTTACCGGTGGGCTCGTCGGCCAGGAGGATCGCCGGGCGATTGACCAGCGCCCGGGCGATGGCCACGCGCTGCTGCTCGCCGCCGGAAAGCTCGTGCGGGAAGTGGTTGACGCGCTGGCCCAGCCCGACGCTGGTCAGCACGGCCACCGCCTGCTCGTGGCTGCAGGGCGCGCCGGCCATGTCCAGCACAAACTGGACATTCTCCAGGGCGGTCAGGCCGGGGAAGAGGTTGAACGTCTGGAAGATGAAGCTGACCGTCTCGCGGCGGAACTTGAAGCGGTCGCCGCGCTGGCCGAGCGACAGCGTGTCGCCATTGATGCGCACGATGCCTGCGCCAGGCACGTCGAGCGCGCCGATGATGTTCAGCAGCGTAGTCTTGCCGCTCCCCGACGGGCCGAGCACGACGACGAACTCGCCCTGGCCAATGGTGAGCGACACGCTGTCGAGGGCCGTGACGCGCACCTGCCCCATCTGGTAGTGTTTGGAGACCTGCTCAAGATGGATCATCATAGGGGGCCATCCTGTTCTGAGTCCCCTGTGCGGCGAGCACACGAGGGGCGTAACCGCGCGGACGATTGTCAGTGTAGCGGAAAACGGTGCGAGTTCGCCCCCCAAATCTTGGGGGTGCCTAATTATTAAATTAGATCAGCTTAAATAAAAAGCGTCGCCACAGAGCGCGATAGTAGTTCTGATTCAGACTAGTAGTTCTACTATAAACCACTATCATCGAGAACGCAAGACACTTCCTGTCCCTGGGTGTGCGCAAAGGTTGTCAGCGACTTATTTGACGTGGGGGTGTTGACCTCACCCCCAGC
>DOUV01000322.1 GCA_003520455.1 Chloroflexota bacterium
GGCGACCGAGCGTGGCCTGCGCTGGCTGGCCGGTTTCGCCCTGGTCCAGCTGGGCGCCGCCCAGGTCTGGATCGATCCAACCGGCGCGCGGGCGTCGCTCGAAGAGGCGCTCCAAATCTTCGACGACTGCAAGGATCTCTACCATCTGACCGCGTCGCACTTCTGGCTGGCCGTGCTGTGTCACACCGAGAATAACCCTACTGCCCTCGACCACTTGCGCGAGTGCCTGCAGCTGGCGGTCGGCCATCATTACGACTACTTCGTTTCCAGCGAAGTTCAGGTGGCTGTCCCACTGTTGGTCTCGGCGTTGGAACATGATCTGTGGCCATCCTACGTCACGCCAATCCTGGCGCGGATGGGTTCCAGCGCCGCCGACTCCCTCCAGCCGCTGCTTGCGCACTCCAATGCCGAAGTGCGCCGACGCGCCCAGGCGGCGCTGGAAGAGATGGGGGTCAGCGTGGCGCCGGCCGCTGTACGGGCCGTGGCTGCTGACCACCCGAAGCTCCCCGCCCTGCCACTGCTGACCATTCGCGGATTTGGCAACTTCACGGTCTCGCGAGGGGCGGAACTGATCGAAGAGCGGGAGTGGAGCCGGCGGAAGTGCAAGCGGCTGCTCAAATACCTCGTCCTGAGCCCCGGCCACACTCTCGCCAAAGACGTCGTCATCGATTTGCTGTGGGGAGAGTCCGACCCGCGCGCGGCGACCGCGAACTTCTACCGCACGCTGTACAACCTGCGGCGCATACTGGCGCCGCCGGCGCCCCACTCGCGCGCCAACTACATCGCGCTGGAAGGCGGCCTGCTGCGGCTGGTTGAAGACGCGGTCGACAGCATCGACGTGGATGAGTTTGTGCGTCGTGTGGAGGTGGGGCGCCGGCTGGCCCGGGCGGGCGATCACGCGGCCCAGGAGCACTTATCCGCCGCGGTCCGGCTGTACATCGACGATTTTTCGACTGATGACCTGTACGATGACTGGCTGCGACCCTGGCGCGAGCAACTGCGCGTCCTGTACCTGGCGGCATTGTGCGCTCTGGCCGACCTGGCGACAAACGCCGGGGAGACGGACCTCGCCATTCATTATCTGCGGCAGGCTTTCCGCAAGGATGCGACCTGTGAGGTCGCCTGTCGGGACCTGATACTGGCCCTGGCGAAGACCGGCCAACGCGCTGAGGCGCTGCAACACTATTCCACCTGCGAAAACGCCCTCGCCGACCTCGACCTCACGCCGTCACCCGAACTCCGCGCCGTGCAGCGAGACCTCCTCGCAGTTCGAGTCTCGCTTCCCGCGCCGTCCTCACCCGCTCTGCGAAGCCGAACAGCATAGGACGAGAGCGCCGGTCAAGCGGTCAGACTTCCGAAGTCTTCTGAGACTTCGGAAGTCTCCGACCACGCGCCCACGTCGACTTCTTGACCGGTGTGCCAGGGCGCAGGCGAGCCGCGCAAAGCGAGGAACTCGGAAGAAGGGTGCGACTCAGCTGTGCCCCGTGGAAAGTCGGGGCAGCGCGTCGCGCCTGAGACCCTCCGAGTTTCCCCAGGCTGTTCATGCAGCGAGATGGGAGAAATTTGGGAGATCTCCCTGTTAGAATAAACCCCATCAACCCGTCCTGCCAACGGAGAGAGTGCGATGACCGCGAAAGTCACTCCTGCTGTCGACCCCGTTCTGCGCCAGATTGAGTCCGCTCACATTCAAACAGTGAAGATTGAGTTTCCAGACCTGTTTGGGGTGGCCCGAACCAAGGTCGTGCCGGCCCGCCATTTTGGGCACGTCGCCGAGCACGGCATCCAGTTCGCGTTTCCAACCTTCGCACTGGACCTGGCGGGTAACCCGGCGGCCGGGACCGGCACCGCCGAAGAGACCGGCTACGCCGACATGACGGCAGTCCCCGACCTCGGGACATTCACCATCCTGCCGTGGGAGCCGAACACGGCGGCCGTCATCGCCGATCTGTACTATCAGAACGAACCGGTCGCGCTCGCTCCGCGCAACATCCTCAAACGGATCATCGCCGAATACGAGCGGCGCAAGCTCCTGCCGCTCGTCGGCAGCGAGCTGGAATTCTACCTGCTCAAATCTGAGAACGGTACGTGGCGCACCTATTCCGACAAGCCGAGCATGGTCTACACCTGGAACAGCACCATTGATCCGGACGGCATCACCCGCAAGATGTGTGAGGCGCTCGAAGCGATGGGCCACCGGCCGTTGGCCGTCAGCCATGAATTCTTCCCCGGCCAGTTTGAGATAAACCTCGACCACGGCGAGGCGCTGGACATGGCCGACCGCACCTTCTTCTTCAAGCAGGCCGTCAAAGAGATCGCATGGCAAAACGGCCTGATGGCAACCTTCATGGCCAAGCCGCGCTCCGATCTGGGCGGGAGCGGCTACCACCTCCACCTGAGCCTGGCCGATCCGGCGACCCGCGCCAACCTGTTCTACGACCCTCGGGCCGAAGACGGACTTGCAGATCTGGCCCGGTATTTTACCGGCGGGCAAATCGAGCACGCCCGCGGACTCACAGCCGTCTTCGCGCCCACCATCAATTCGTACAAGCGCTATGTGCCCGGCGCGTTTGCACCGTACTACGTCCTGTGGGGCTACGACAACCGCACCTGCTATGTTCGCATCCCACCCGAACGCAAGGGCGGCACCCGCGTGGAAAACCGCACGCCCGACGGCGTGGCCAATCCCTACCTGGTCTTCGCCGCCGCGCTGGCCGCCGGCCTCGACGGGATTGACCGCCGGCTCGACCCTGGACCGGCGTTCGCCGGCGATGCCTACATGACTGCTGATGGCAACAGCACTCCTGTCGTTCCCCAATATCTACACGAGGCCATCAGGGCGCTGGAAGCGGACGAGGTTCTCTGCCAGATGATGGGGCCCGCGTTCGTGAAAGCGTTCGGCGCCGTCAAGCGGCTCGAATCGGACCGCTTCCGGGCGTACGTCACCGATTGGGAATTCAACGAGTACGCATTTCATTTGTAAGGCGAATTGCCAATTTGTCCTACCGGCTGGAGACTGCTCACCGGCAGCCCGCGTCTACATGCCCTTCTGAAGCCATAAGGCGTTGTGATCCCATTCGTGTTGTCCTCTGGACGCCCGGCCAGAGTTGATTCTGCTCACGCCTACGGCACTGTAGCGAGAAAGCAGTGCGGTAGGCAACCACCCATGAAGGGAGGATACGATGTCTGCACAAACGAGCCACAAGCTCAGGCCCGACGTTGTAACGGCCATCGACGCAGCCGCCCAGTCCTTTGGCTTTGTCGGACCGGTCATGGTGATGGCCTTCTTGACCACGTTCGTCGCGATAGGGGCTGGCCTGGCGACGCCTCTGGCGGCCCTGCTGAGTGGTCTCGCCAGTATTGCGGTCGGTTACGTCGTAGCCCAGTTCGCGATCCGCCACCGCGCCGCGGGCTCGATCTATAGCTACATCGCCCAAGCCTTTGGCCCGACCCAGGGCTTCCTGGGTGGCTGGATCTACATGTTTGCCGTTCTGATGCTGACAATCGCCATCGTCGCCGGGGTGGCCGGCTGGACCTCCGGCTTCCTTGCCGACTTCGTCGGCATCAGTATCCCCTGGATTGCCGTCCTGATCTTTGAAATTGTCGTTCTCTTCCTTGTCACCTACTTTGACATCCGCTACTCGACTCGCGCCCAGCTTACGATTGTCGCCATCTCGGTGCTGATCGTGCTCCTGCTGGCTCTGTCAGTCATCGTTCGTGGTGGTGCGGCTGGCAACTCAATCGCACCGTTCTTGCCGACGACCGCAGGGAGTCTCCGGGGCCTGGCCTTTGGTCTGATTTACGGCATGTTGCTCTTTACAGGCTACGAATCAGCCGCTGTGCTGGCAGAAGAAGCGAGGGACCATAAGCGTGTCATTCCGCTCGCAATTATCGGCTCAGCAACGTTGGCCACGGTCTTCTACGTCATCGTGACGTATGCTTACGCTATTGGCTTCGGGCCGGACGGCGCCGCTGCCTGGGCGCAGGATCCCGCCGTGCTGCTGACCATTGCGGGCATGTACGGCGGGGACTGGCTTGTCCCCATCGTCTTCGCGGCCGCGATCGTTGACGGGTTTGCCGTCTCGATGGCCTGTCTCAACACGGTGGCCCGCGTCCTTTTCGCAATGGGCCGTGACGGTGCCCTCCCCCGCGTCTTGGGGCGCACCCATGCCCGATACCAGACACCACACCTCGCCAACGGCTTCGTCTTGCTGTTGGCCCTCGTTGTCGGATTCATCTTCACCCGCGTCGAGGGGACCTTTGAAACCGAATTCGGCTTCCTGGCAGGCATCGGTGGGATCGCGGTCGAGGTGATCTACATCTACGTCTCTGTCGCCGCCCTTTTCTACTTCCGCCGCGTGATGGGCCGCCAGTGGTCCTGGTTCAAGCACGCTATCGTACCGCTCATCGCGATCATAGCGCCCGCGGCTGCGCTGTATGGCTCCATCCAGCCACAAGGTGGGATTCTAGACGTGATGCCGTACGTTGTGTTGGGCTGGATCGTCCTCGGACTTGTGATTATCGTCGCCCTCCGTTCCTCGCAGCCAGAGTTGGTTGCCAAAATGGGCGCAGACTTGGGCGTCGAAGTGCTGGGTGCCGAAGGAGGCGACTGACGGGTGAGGAGGACGGGATCGGCTTGCGGAGGAGGCATTCTATGTGCGGTATTGCCGGGATCATGGTCACAGGCGAAACCGATCTAGGCGAGGCGATATTTCGGATGTTGTACGAAATCCGCCACCGGGGCTGCGATGCTACCGGGACAGCGCTCTACCTGGACCGGCCACGCGACTACGTTGTGGCCCGCGTCTCGATGCTCAACCCGGCAGAAGAGTTGCCGCTGCTGCGGCGGCTGGCGAACGAGTACGCTGAGTTGGGAGCGTGCGACCTATACCCCACCAACTCGCCCTACACGATGGCACGCCTCACACTGCAAGCCGATCCGCCCGATCTGAGGCGGCTGTACCGTGAGATTAACGCCGAGCCCGGCCTCTGTGTCCACAGTTTGAGTGATCGGCTGGACGTGATCAAGGATGTGGGCAGCGCGGAGGCGCTGGCCGAGTTTGGTGCCCTGCGACGGTTCCGAGCGCATCACGCCCTGGGCCACACTCGCCTGGCGACGGAGAGCATCGACAACATTAACTTTGCCCACCCGTTCAGTTCCGATCTCTACCCCGAGCTGACAGTCGTTCACAACGGGCAGCTCACCAACTACTTCCGACTGCGCCGCCGGTTGGAGGCCAAGGGGATCCGCTGCAAAACCTTCAACGACTCGGAGATCATTGCCCACTATCTGGCGCGCAAGATCACGCGCGAAGGGCGCACGCTCGAGGAGGCACTACGAGCATCGCTCGACGACTTCGACGGCGTCTTCGCCTACCTCGTCGCGACCGAGTCGGAAATCGGGGCCGTGCGCGACCGGCTGGGCATCAAGCCAATCCTATTCTACCAGAACAACGGCCTGCTCCTGCTCGGCTCGGAGCAGGTCTCGTTCGAGGCTGTGGACCCGGACATCTACGCGACGGAAATGACGCCCGGGGAGGTGCGCGTATGGTCGAAGAATTAGACCTCGAGCAAATCGGCGAGCGGGAACTGAACGCGCAGTTGCAGGCGCTCGCCGGCAATGGCTACCGGGTCATCCTGCGTAACACGCATGCCCGCCACAACATCGCCGTGAACGTCAGTGGCAGGTTGGAGATCGAGGTGCAGGGCAGCGCGGGGTTCTACTGCTGTGGCTTCATGAATGGGCCGACCGTACTCGTCACCGGGAACGTGGGGTGGTACGCGGCCGACAACATGCTCGGCGGAACCCTGAGCGTTCAACAGAACGCTGGCAGTAACCTCGCCCCGTCGATGATCGGTGGCAGTGTGCTGGTCCGCGGATCGGCGGGCAGCCGGGTCGGGTACGGGCTTAAAGGCGGAACCGTCATCGTGTGCGGTGACGTGGGCATGCTCACCGGCCAGCAGATGCTGGGCGGACGCATCGTCCTGCTGGGCAAGGCGGGTGAGAGCACCGGCGAATCGATGTATGGCGGTGTGATCTGCTACCGCCGCGGGGCCCTCGCCGGCACGGGCAGCAACGTGCGCACGCGCCCCCTTGAGGCCGCCGATGCCGAGGCCCTCGCTGTGCTCTTCGCCGAGTACAACATCCAGGCCGACCTCGCCGAATTCGAGTGCCTGGTGCCGAAGTCGGGCAAACATAAATTTCACCTGTTCAAGCCACAACTCACCCCGCGCAACAAGGCTCGCTTATAGACGTTGAGAGGGCGTTCAGGGGGCAGCAGGTAGCAAGAGGCAGGTAGCACGTGGCAAAGTCATTCATTGCACTTCTTGCCCTCCTTGCTTCCCGCTTCCCTTGTTGCCTGCCATCTGATTGTTTTGGAGATGTGGAATGGTTATCTGTGACGCTGCGTCATGCACCGACTGCGCCAAGTGCATCAAGGTCTGCCCGACGAACGCGCTGAGATTTCCGAACGAGATCGAGAACGCCTCGGCCTCACTATCGAGCAGCAACGGCTCGGGGCCGACCGGCGCGCGGCTCACCGGCGGTGGCTGGAACTCTTCCACTGTTCGCGAGATCCAGGAGAAGGCGCGCACCGGCAAGCACATTGTCCGAGGCTGCGGCACGACGCGCAAGCTGCCCACCTTCGACGACCTGGTGCTGCTTTCGGCCGGACTCTCCCGGATGCCGGTGGACACCTACCGCGAGCACGCGGTCACTCGCACTGTGCTCGGGGCCCGCTACGCCAAGAAGCCGCTCGTCATCGAGACGCCGATCATGATTGCGCCGATGTCGTACGGCGCGATCAGCAAGGAATCGAAGATTGCGCTCTCGATGGGGAGCGCCAGGGTGGGCACGGCCATGAACAACGGCGAGGGCGGCCTGCTGGCTGAGGAGGCCCAGCACTCTTACCGCCAGATCGTGCAGGTCACGCCCAGCCGCTTCGGCTTTTCGCTGCGCAACCTCGAGCTGGCCGACGCCATCGAGTTGGTCTTCGGCATCGGCGCGAAGCCCGGTCTTTCCGGCCACTTGATGGCCGAGAAGATGTCGGCTGAGGTCGCCGCCTTCCGTGGCCTGCCACCGGGAATCGACCTGGCCTCCCACCCGCGCCACGGCGACATCTTCGGGGCCGATGACCTGGTGGTGAAACTCGAGGAGCTGCGCGAGGTCACCAACGGCGAGAAGCCGATTTTCCTCAAAGTCGGCGCGGGGCGCGTGTACGAAGACGTCAAGATCGCCGCCAAAGTTGGCGTGGACGGGATCGTGATCGACGGGATGCAGGGCGGGACGGGCGCCGGGCCGAAGATTGCGATCGATCATCTCGGTATGCCGACGCTGCCGGCAGTGGTGCAGGCCACCCGTGCGCTGGAAGACATGGGGCTGAAAGAAGAGGTGAGCCTGATGATCGCCGGCGGCATCCGCGATGGCGCCGACGTCGCCAAGGCGCTGGCCCTCGGCGCAGATGCGGTCTACGTGGGGACCGGGGCGCTGGTCGCGATGGGCTGCACGGTCTGTCTGCAGTGCGAGAAAGGCGAGTGCGAGTTCGGCATCGGGACCCAGAAGCCGGAGTTGCGCGAGCGGCTTCACGTCAAACTGGCCGCGCACCGCGTCGCCAACTACCTCACCGCCATGACCAACGAGCTGGTCATCCTGGCGAAGGCGTGCGGCAAGAGCAACGTCCATAACCTGGAACGCGAGGATCTGCGCACCGTGACGCTGGAAGCCTGCGCGATGACCGGCATCCCGTTCCTCGGAAGCGATTACACGTTCACAGAACCGTTTGGTTTTTTCGGTTAATGGCGCACGAGGAGCAGGGAGCAGCCGGTAAGCCGGCGGTTGCCTGACCTGACCGCCAGGTCAGGGAACCCGCGGCTGGCGGCCTACGGCCGGGCGTGCCCCTGCGGCCACCCGGGGGGTCAGAGGCGATTGGAACAGGGCAACAGCGGGTGAAGACCGCTCGCCATGATGCGCGACGGGCGAGAAGCCAGTCGGCTTCAGCCGACTTTGCCTATCAGCCCCGGAATGAAT
>DOUV01001100.1:0-7366 GCA_003520455.1 Chloroflexota bacterium
TCGAGCCCAACAGTGCGGATGCCGTATTCTCCAAACGGGATCGTGATGCGGCCGGAGCCACAGCCGACCTCCAGGAGGGGCTCGTCGGCGCTGTAGGCCAGTTTGTACCAGAAGGGGAAATCAACGCTGGGGTCGGGCGGAGCCCACTCGTTGAACGGGGCGAGCCGGTCGTCAAGCTCCAATCTTTTATCTCCAATCTCCTGAAGCGCGCATTGATTTTCGCTCTTATTGGAATACGGTGCGCTGGGCCGCGGCGGAGGTGCGACGCACTTTCCGAAGTGCGTCGCACCTGCACCTGAAGGGGCACGGGATCACGAACTGGGCGCACAGTGGCATTCCACGTGGCCACTGCTGGCGTCTTCACGCCGCGCTTCTCACCGGCGCTCGCGCAATCCTTCAAACAGATCGCGCTCGATGGTACGGCCGCCGCTGACAAGGCTGAATGCTCGATAGAATGTCTGCAACCCCCACAGCCGTCTGTGGACCGCATCTGGAAGGGTGTGAAGCTTCTCGTACTCTGGAAGTTGGCTCCGGTGACAGGCGACGGCCTGCCACACGGTCTGCCAGTAGGCTTCGGTGTCAAGCCGCTCATCCATTATAATCAGGGTGCCGCCTTCGGCCACCAGGCTTCGGATGCCCCACAGGGCGTCCGCCGGGCGCGGTTTGCAGAACCATCAATCGGCATGCCGCGCTAGAGCGCCGGTCAAGTCATCCCACCGCGGGTGAGAGCGAAGAGTTCCGAAGTCTGGTACGAAGCTGCTCCCCGCCTCGATCGCTCCCGTCGGAGCGCGCGTTGGGCAAACACGATCCCCACCAGACTTCGGAAGTCTGACTCCTTGATCGGCGAGCTAGCAATTCGGTGCTGATCGAAGTATAATTCGCGTGGTTGTTTCTTGCCTTCGTAGAACAGCGCATTGCTTCCCGAGTTTCGTCCGGGGGGTCTTCCCTGAAATCGTTTCCTCATTCATCGGGGAGCCGCTTCCCGAAAAAGAGTCTACGGACATTTTATCCTCGTCACCAACGGTCAGGACCCTCGCGCACGCACCTTCCTCTCCACTTGTCGGTGGCTCGTTCGGTGAGTGCCTCTGCAGCCGTGGTCTGCCCAGCCTCCCACCGAGAGCCTGGAGAGCGGTGGGGGCCAGGGCGTCGTGCGCGAGGTGTCGCCCGCCGGAAAAGGGGTTGGCACTCTTGCCCCGGCCTCAGTCCATCCAGACCATGGGGGCAGGTATATAGCTCTTCCGGGAAGCCGTATATCCCTTGTCGTCCGAGGGGAGAGGAGCGAAAGAGACGCAATGAAAGGTTCGATATGGGCGGGTATACTGCTGGTACTCGGCCTTGCCCTCACAAACGGTTGCGCCGGGCGGGGTGGCAATGCCGGCTTCACCAGCGGAATGGGCAGGCCACGTTCGACCCCGACCGAGATCACCTGGTCCTTCTGGGGTGACCCAGAGGAGGTCAAGATCAATGAGGAGGTGATCCGTCGATTCGAGGCAGTGCATCCGGAGATCAAGATCAAGACCAGGCACGCGCCCTGGAGTAGCTACTTCAATACGATCGCACCCTCCCTGAACACCGAGGATCCACCCGACGTCCTCTTCCTCGAGGACGCTCCGTTCTATGCCAAGGATGGGGTTCTGGAGAACCTGACTCCCTACATCAAGCGCGACAACTACGATCTCAAAGATTATTGGCAGGAGCTGCTCGACACCCATCGCTACAACGGCGACCTCTACAGCCTGCCACGCGATAACGACACCAGCGTGGTCTACTATAACAAAACGATGTTGGCTGAAGCCGGGATCGAGCCACCGGACGAGAACACGACCTGGGACGAGTTCCGGGCGATGCTGGAACGGCTGACGATCACGGAGGGCAACGATGTCGTGCGGTACGGCCTGGCGATGGAGCAAGGCAAGTGGCGCCACTGGCTCTGGCAGACGGGCCACGGCGTTCTTGACTCCAACACCAATCCATCCAGGTGCCTTCTCGACCAGCCAGACTCGATCGAGGCGGTGACCTGGTTCAACGATCGGATTCAGGACGGCTTCGTGCTGACGGGCGCCGCGTTGGAGGACGTGGGTGGAGACGCGGGGGCATTTCAGAGCCGCCAGGTCGCCATGATCATCCAGAATGCCTCGCGCATTCCAACCCTCAACAACACTCCCAAGCTCGAGTACGCTGTGGCACCGCTCCCGATTCGCAAGGGGTGGCGGCGTGCGGGTCAAACCAGCGGCGCGGGGTATGTGATCGCCGCCAATTCGAAGCACAAGGAGGCGGCCTGGGTCTTCCTGAAATGGTTACAGAGCCCTGAGGGCCAACTGGCCTTTGTGGGCGATACTGGCGCGATGGTGCCGGCCCTCAAGAGCATCGCACGGTCGGAGGCCTGGCAGAAGTTGCCGCCGGAAGGACGCACGGCCTTCATGCTGGAGACCGAGAGCCAGGCGCCCCCCGACGGCAAGTTCGCGGAATGGCCTCAACTCCTTACCGAAGTCATCGAACCCGACATGGCGTGGATCTGGGCCGGCAAGGCTCAACCTGCAGATCTGCTGCCTGTGACGTGCGACAAGGTCGACGAGTTCCTCCAGGCGAGCCATTATCCGCGCTCACCCTAAAAGTTGGCCCCGGCGCCGGAGCCAACGTCCCAGTCTTTGGTTCGTGCGGGTCTGGCGCCGGCGGCGGGGTGGGATCTCCCTTATTTGTGGTAAGCAACGATAGTACCGCTCGGGATTACTGGACCTCCTCGAACTGTTGGTAAAGGTACGATTGCAAGCGTTGTCTGCATCGATTGGCGGGGACACCCCGGGCCGCGCCATGGACGGCGGTCTCAGCCTTGGGTGAAGAGCGCCGCCAGTGAACCAGCGGCGCCCCCGGTATCCGGCAGACAGGTCGGGCCTTCTTGCCCGGACTCGCTCAGTGCATCGAGGACCCTCGCCGGCGGAACCACACGCCCAAGGCAAGAACCAGAACAGCCGCCGTGGCGATGACGAGCCAGAGCGCGCTATTCTCACTTGCTGCGCCGCCCGTTTGCGGCAACTGAGCGGGGGCGCCGGCGGTGGCCACCACCTCGATCTCGCCTTTCATGCCCTTGTCTTCGTGCGCGTCCACCGGACAATACATCTCCCACGAGCCGGCGGTCGTGAAGGTGAATTCGGCAGTTTTCGTCTCGCCTGGCTTCAAATTGGTGTCGAAGAGGGTCTTCTCGATACTCTTTGAAGGCAGTTCGACGTTCAGATTGTGCTCGACCGTACCAGCGTTCGTGACGGTGAAGCGGATCGGCTGCCCCATGGGGACAGTCACCTTCGCCGGGTTCAGTGAAAACTCGGTCTCGCTGATTTGCACCTCGGTCGTGCCTTGGGCTGCGGCCTGTCCGAACTGCAGCCAACCGGCCAATAGGGTCAAGGCGATGACGGCGGTAATACGGGGAAACCAATGGATTCGCATCTTCGGGCTCCTTTCTGTGCCGAAATTTGTTACTCCTCACGATACTGCTGTCCCGCTTTTCGTAACAGGGGCCAAGGTCGGTTATTGCTTCCGGCTTTGGTCGGACATTCGTCCGACCTTGGTCCGATGCGGAGAGAACGGAAGAGCGAGTACAATACAAGCAGGGACTTGCCGTCTGCGAGGGATTTTGTGGGCACGAGAATCGAACATTTCCTGCGACAGCTCAGTCTGGCTCAGCGCTTCATGCTGTCCAGCTTCGTGATTCTGGTCACAGCGATGGTCGGGCTCGGCTGGTGGATTGGGCAGCAAATTGGGGTGGGCGTCGTCCACCGGACCGCCGCCACGACTGCGCTCTACGTCGACAGCTTTATCGCGCCGGAGTTGCAAGAGCTGGCCGAGCAGAACTTGCTGTCACCGGGTCATGTTGCCGACCTGGACAACCTCCTGCGGAACACGCCCCTTGGTCGACAGATAGCCGCGTTCAAAATCTGGGATGGCCACGGCCGAATCCTCTACAGTACGAATCCTGCCAGTATCGGTCAGATGTTTCCAGTGCAGGGCGGATTGGCGCGCGCCTGGCAGGGCCAGGTTGCGGCGCGCGTGAGCGACTTGCGTGACGAGGAGAATATCAGCGAGCGGGAAAGCCGAACCCACTTGCTGGAAATGTACAGCCCCGTTCGGCTGCACGGCACCAACCAGGTCATTGCCGTGGCCGAGTTCTATCAAATCGTGGATGACTTACAGCGCGAGATTGCTTCGGCCCAGAAGCGAAGCTGGCTTGTTGTCGGCATCGCCACGCTCGTGATCTACCTCCTGCTGGCCAGCATGGTGCGGCAGGCCAGCGATACGATCCAGCAACAACAGATCGAATTGAGTGACAAGGTGGCACGATTGACGCAACTCTTGGCCCAGAACGAGGACCTTCACAAGCGAGTACGCCGCGCCGCGACCCGCACTACCGCTCTGAACGAGCGCTTCCTGCGCCGCATCAGTGCTGAACTGCATGATGGTCCGGCCCAGGATCTGGGGCTCGCCCTTCTCCGGGTAGATAGCGTCATAGCACGCTGCGGCGCCTGCCAGGAATCCTCCTCGGACGGCCCACAGATCAATCGGGATCTGAATACCATTCAGACGTCGCTCGAGCATGCGCTGCGGGAGATACGTACCATCGCGGCGGGGCTCCGCTTGCCCGAACTGGATCGCCTCACTCTGGAGGAAACTCTCACCCGCGTGGTACGCGTGCACGAACGGCGGACTGAGAGCAAGGTGACGCTCACCCTCAACGATCTCCCCGCGCAGGCCACGTTGGCGGTGAAGATCACCCTGTTCCGGTTCGTGCAGGAGGCGCTCACGAACGCCTATCGACACGGACATGGGCTCGGGCAGGAGGTTCGGGTCCGAAGGGAGGCAGGTCATCTGATCATCGAGGTCTCGGATCAGGGACCGGGGTTCAATTGGGACCAGGTAACCGCTCAAGACGGTCATCTGGGGTTGGTCGGTATGCGCGAACGAGTGGAGAGTCTTGGTGGGCTCTTCCGGGTCGAAAGTGGACCCGGCCGGGGCACCACGATCAGCGCGCGCCTCGCCTTCACGGCCATTGGGGGAGCCTATGAGCAGTAAGATCCATGTCGTCATTGTCGACGATCATCCTCTTTTTCGCGAAGGGGTCGCACACACGCTCCAGATCGACTCAGATTTCGAGGTCGTGGGGCAGGGAGCGTCCGCGGATGACGCGTTGGGTTTGGCCCGCGACTTGCTGCCCGACCTTATCCTGTTGGACATTACCATGCCAGGAGGCGGCGTTGCGGCGGCCCAGGCGATCGCGGCAGCTTGCCCGGTGACCAAGATTGTGATGCTCACCGTCTCGGAGGAGGAAGACGATGTTCTGGCGGCTCTCAAGGCCGGGGCGCGGGCCTACATACTCAAGGGCATCTCCGCCCGCGAATTGGTGCGGGTCCTGCGGGCGGTGTACGCGGGGGACGTCTATGTGACACCAACCCTCGCCGCGAGCTTACTTCTTGTGATGACCAGCGCGGCGACGGAATCGCGGCTGCCGGCCGGGCCGCTCGACGAGTTGACCGAGCGCGAACGCCAGATTCTCGAGCTGGTCGCCGCCGGGCACAGCAACAAGGAAATCGGGCAACAGCTGAGCTTAAGTGAGAAGACGGTCAAGCACTACATGACGAATATCCTGCAGAAACTCCAGGTCCGTAATCGAGTGGAGGCCGCTTTACTTGCCCAAAAGGCCGCGTGGCGGGAGTCGCTGGCGTAACCGGTTGATTCAGTGGTCTTGTGTTTACCGACAGTTCGGCGATCAGGGGCTATCTGAAAGGGAAGCTGGCAATTCGACTGCTGCAAGACTTCTCTCGGAAGGAGTCCATCAGGAGCTCATGCTGCGTCTGACTGAGGAACGCAAGGAAATTCTGCACGCGCAAGCACAACTCGCTTAGCCAGCCAGGCTCATCGAGGAGGCACGTCAGCACCTCGCCACCGCCCTTGTTGCCGCTCTCCCGAAGGGTTGGCAGACCTCTCGCTTGATGAACAAGAGAAACTGGTTGTGGCGTTGGTGGCGCGGGTGGAGGTCGATGCTGATAATCAGGTGGCCATCACTCTGCGGCTTGATCCGGAGGTTCTTCGTGCTCTACCCACTCCCCAGTCGGCTGCTTCTCGCCCGCCCGGATCGGCACTTTCAACCAGTTCTCAAGCGGAGGGAGTGGGCAAGTCCACACCATTGGCTCACGTCCAGCGCGGGCCGCAAGTGAGGGCGGCTCGTTGTAGGTACAGTAGGGGTTGTAGGCCAGGTTGAAGTCCACCAACAGCCGGTCGCGCTCAAGGGGAGGTGGTTCAAGATAGCGACCGGCGCCATAGGTCTCTTTGCCACTCGTCGCGTCGCGGAACGGGACGAAGTAGTCGCCGCCGCCCTCGGGCTCGTAGACCTGGAGTGTCGCCGGTTGGCCATCCACCTCGAAGCGAACCTGGCCGATCTTGCGATAGACCTGCTCGTGGCCGGTACTGGTTTGAATGGTGACAGGCTCGGGTGTGGCGTGTCGCTCGAGCGGCAGCTCGAAGCGGAGGGTAAGGTCGGGTGGGTAATAGGCCAGCCCGTTGAATTTTTCTCTCTGCTCAGGGGTCAACGGCGAGGATGGATGGTATTCGAAGAAGCGATCCTTCTCGACCCGTTGAGCGGTTACGATGTGAGCGTAATCGTCGGCAGTGAACTCTTCGTGCTCGTGCACAGGTTCCTCTTCCTCGGTTTTCTTCCCCAGGCCTAGCGTAGGTTTTGTGCAACCAGCGGGCAAATCACGAAAATCGGGGTATTTTGTCATTTTTTCGTGACCTCAAGATGTTGTGGTGACTCTCGTCACCGACGCNNTCGGTTTTCTTCCCCAGGCCTAGTGCCTTGCGGACTCCCTCAAAGATGTTCATGAAAGCTCCTCCAGTTCGACAAGCTGCTGCGAGCCACCGGTCTCGTCGATCCAATCAGCAAAGAACCTGCCACTACGATAGCCTCTTGCGGACAAAAGAAGCAAACCGGCGGCTGCGGCGGGCTGTGCCAGTTCTGACAGGTTAGGATACGGGGTCACCTGAAGGATTGCGCGGCCCGAGACGCTCCCAGATCCCTACGCTTGCTGGGAAGCGGGCTGGAACGCGTTTATTGAGCACTCAAAAAGATACGAGCGATTCGCTCCAGATCATCGGGCCTCAGGTAGTGGTGGGTGGGCACGGTCAAGAGGTGGCGGGCGACAGATTCTGCCCCCGGGTAGGCCCCGTCGGCGATCTGGGGGAAGAACTCGGAGAGCGGCAAGCGGTACATGCGGCCGACGCCGAGGCCCGCTTCCCACAACTGGCGGAACAGACGCTCGCGACGAGCCTCGTCGGCGACGAGGAGGGGCACGCGGAGGTAGATGGGCTCTGCCCCCGCGGC
>DOUV01001100.1:7412-7863 GCA_003520455.1 Chloroflexota bacterium
GGCGGGGGGATGTGCACGAAGTCCAGCGCCTGCAATCGGGCGATGAGCTGGCGCGCGTGCTCCCGCCGGAGGCTGTTAGCCGCCTCCAGCCGGTCGAGCAGTGCCAGGCCGACGAGGGCCTGACTCTCGGTCAGAGCGCGGAGCGCGAAGCCCCAACTGGCCTCGTGATTGCCGACGCGGTGCAGGCCGGACCGCGTGACGAGGGACCAACCGGCGGGATGGAAGGCGAGCACAGACAGAGCGAGGCGCAGCAGGGCCCATCCGGAGGCAGGGGCGGAAGGCGGGGGGAGGGTAGTCCCCGCCCGCACCACCCACTCGGCGCGGGCGGGATCGGCGGTGCAGGCGATCCCACCCCCCCCGGTGGAGAGCGGTTTGCCGGGTCCCAGGCTGAAAAGGCCAAAGTCGCCGATGGTGCCCACCGGCCGGCCGTCCAGGCGAGCGCCCATGGCCT
>DOUV01000450.1 GCA_003520455.1 Chloroflexota bacterium
CCTCGGTCCGGCCCGCGACGCGGCGGGCCAGCAGCTCAACGGCGAGCGTGTGCTCCTGGGCGAGATTGAGGTACAATGAGGGAGGACCCACTGCGTCGAGACGAGAGGAACGATGACCGAGCCCAAACCGAAACAATGCATCGTCGATCCGCGCCGCGGTCTGATGTACATCAAGTGGCAGAACGATCACGAGAGTTTGATCCCGCTGTCAACTGTTCGCCAGCTCTGCCCCTGCATCGAATGCCAGCAGCAGCGCGAGGCCGCCGCCACCGGTGACTCGTTGCGGGTCCTGCCGGCGAGTATGGCTACCCCGAGCATCGAACCTATCGCGGTCGAACCGCAGGGCAACTACGCCCTCCTGATTCGCTGGTCGGACGGACACGCAACCGGAATCTACACCTGGGGCTACCTGCGCGCGATGTGCCCCTGTTCTTCTTGCCAGGGCAGGCCGCCGGCCTGACCAGTCGCCCTCCCGGTGCCGGAGTCGAGAAAATGGTGGACCCCACCTGAGTGAGCGCGGGACAAACAAGAACCGCCCGGCGGAGTACTCCGCCGGGCGGTCTCGTGAGCGGTGTAGGCACCCGTACCAGGAACTCATACGCTGATCACGCGATCCGCCGCGATGCTCAGCCGCGCCAGATCCGGCGGCGCGATGAAGCGGGCATTCTTGCCCTGTAAATCTTCTTCGGTCACCCCCCGGGGAACCGCACAGCCCTTTCAGACGTAGATCGGGATCTGATTTTGGACCGCCTGGCTGAACAGCTCTTTGAGCGCGGGCATGCCGACGGGAATGATGCTGTCCACCACGTATCCTTTCATCAGAAAGGCGGCGTCGCCCGCCAGCGCGATCTCGGCGTCGATCCCTGCCTCCACAGCCCCATTCGCCAGATGAAAGGGCATCGCCGCCCGACTGGGATCTTCGCTGCCATGGGTTGCCACGTACAAGATCTTCGCCATTTTTGACCTCCTTATCGAGGGAGAGGGCGAAGTGGGGCTTCTACCTCGCTCTTCTCCTCCGCGCGTGCCAGTTGGCGCTCGGCTTGATCGGCGATGTCCTCGAAGCCCAGGCCGATCAGCGGATAGGCGAACCAGACTGTCCCCAGGCCGAACAGTAGGCCGGTGACGAGCCTCAACAGCGAGTTCAGACTCCCCCAGTCGGTGCCGGTGTAAAAGTCCGCAGCCATCTGCGGTCCGAAGATCGGCACGGCCCAGGCGTTGGTGGCGCGCCAGCCGATGCCGGTCACATCGTCGATGAGATGGGTGAAACCGTCGATGCCCATCGGGAGGGCGAGCAGCACCAAACCCCAGAAGGGCAGCGGTGGCACGGGCACCCGCAGCCGGCGGAGTAGGGCGTAGAGCAGACCCGCCAGCAGGGTACCACCATACATCGAGACCATCCGGTCGCTCACGGCGAACTTGTAGCCCATCTCGGCGTCGCCGCGAAAGGCGCGCCGGTTGTCGGAATCGACGCCCTGGCGCAGGATGAGGTCCTCGTTGTAGGTGTGAATCCCACCACCAGGCGCGAAGAGGAAGTAGCTGCGCTCCGGCAGTTGGTGGCAGGTAAAACCGTAAGCGGTGTAGAGCACGTTCGCCGCCCCGTTCTGGTGGGCCGCCGCCAGTGTGGGCGCAACCAGTGCGCCAAAGAGGTACAGGAAAACAACTGCGTTCAGCCCAAAGAGCCAGTGCCGAGTAAACGCGTAGACCAATTTCTGTATCATGAGGACAAAATCACGCGTGCGCCCGGTCAGTGGTGGCTGATGCGGGTTCGCGGGCGACGTCCAATTGGAGCCCATCGGATCCCTCCCCCAATATCGTCGGATGCGTCGACGGATAGTCTGCGGCGCCAACGGATGAGCGGATGAGACGGGAGCGGCTTGAATCTACTGAGCGCGCCTGAACGGTTGTTGCCCGCGCCATTGCCTCTACTGGCCGTCCATCCGTGGACCGGCAGCCCCATCGCCCACTTCCACATGAACATCCGCCCCTCCATCGGCCAACGCCAACCGCTCCCCGCTCACTCCACCCGGGGCAAGCTCCGGTTCCTCATCCGTCCACCTGTCGTCCCATCCGTTTGGCCGTTGTGCGCGGAGCGCAGCCTTTGACCGGCGATACAGCGCCCACAGGGCCAGGAGCGTCAGACCCAGGGCCCATAGCTGGGCCACCCGCAGCCCGCCCGCAACGACCGCCGGGTCGCCACGAAAGCCTTCGACGATGAGCCGGGCCGCGCCCAGCAGGGCCGCTCCGACCAACGCGATCCAGCCGCGGTAGGGAGCTCTCGGCCAGAGCACGGCGAGAGCCGTGGCGACGATACCACCGGCCAATACCTCGTAGAGTTGCACCGGGTGGCGGTACTGGTTCCACAGGACGATACCCCACGGCATCGTCGTCGGCCGCCCATAGGCGCTCCCGCTGAAGAGCGCGCCCAGCCCGGCCAGCGCCCACAGCACCGCGACGGCCGGGGCCAGCACATCGGCGGCATCGGCCAGGACGACCCGCTCGTGCCGCAGGTAGATCAGCCCGACCAACAGCCCGATGAGGACGCCCTCGGGCCAGGCCATACTCTGGATACTGAGCGAGAGAAGTGCCTGCGGTTCCCGACTGTAAGCCGCCAGGTTTTGGGCCGCGTAGGCCAGCCGCGCCCCGACGAAGCCGGCAGCGAGACTCAGCAGACCGAAGTTCCAGATAACATCGCCGTCCAGATCGCGCCGCTTGGCGAAGCGCTCCGCCACCCATAGCGCCAGCCAGAAGCCGATCAGGAGGACGAGCCCGCGCGTTTGAAGCGCCAGGCCACCGAGATTGAGGACGGGCAGCATCGTCAGGGCCCCCTCAATAGCGACTCGATGCGAGTCTCCAGATAGGCCTCGGTCATGGGACCGCCGATCGTCATGTCCTGGACCTTACCGTCGCGGGCGATGAAGAACGTGGTGGGGAGCGCCCGCACGCGGTAGGCCGTGCTGGCCGCCCCCTCGGGATCGAGCAAGACCGGCGCCCTCACACCAATACTGTCGAGGTAACTGTAGATCGTATCGGAGTCCTCCGCCTGATTGATCAACAGAACCACCAACCCGTCGTCGGCGTGGCGAGTGGCGACGCGTTGGATCGCCGGCATCTCCGCCCGGCAGGGCCCGCACCACGAAGCCCAGAAATTCAGCAGGACCGGCTTACCCCGAAAATCAGCCAGCGAGGCCTTGCCACCATCGAGACGCTCGAGGGAGAAATTCGGCGCCCGAAAGCCGATCTGGGCCGCAACCCCGGTTGCCGCATTCGCACCGTCCGGCGCCCGGCTCCACCAGATCCAGGCACCCCCGGTCACCAACACGACCAGCATCAACTGCAACCAGCTAGAAGGTTTTGAGAACATGGCAACATTCCGTAACGACACGCTGCACCAATACGACTCGACGCTACAGGCGACTCCATTGCTCAACCGTGATCCCACGGCCCAGGATCGACTCTACCTCCCGGATCATCATCCGAGCACAGGCAAAGAATGACTCAGTTTCAGACCGAGTAGAATCCAATCTTCGAGGGTCGAGCGCAACTCCTCCTCACACTGGCGCAACGTTGAGCCAAACGCGCCGCCCCCTTTGCAACCAGGAATCCGGCCCACAAAGGTGCCATCGTCCAAGTAGACCGCCTGGGCCATTGCATGATCCATATATTCGCTCAGTACATAACGAGTGGTCATCACGCATCTCCCCTCAAGGAGGGACCCTGGACATTCAACTACCGATGGTCACTGCCGAAGAAGCAGCCGGCAACCGGAAGACACGCCTGCCGGACACTCATCATCTGTGATTGTAGTCCGATTCCGGCAGCCCTACAACCGTAGCAAGAAAAGGGGACGAGCGCATGGAGATGTTCCTGACGCCCGCCCTCTTCTCAGCGACTACAGCCCACAATTCCCTTCTTGGCAGGGCTGGCTCGGGATGGATGTGCAGAAGCGGCCCAACACCAGTTGCAACAAAACCGGCATAGCAGGGCAGGCCACGACAGGCAGATCACACGATCTTCACGAGCTGGATATCGAAAGTCAGATCTTTCCCGGCCAGGGGATGGTTACCGTCCAACTGCACGCTCGATTCGGAGACATCGGTCACCGTGACCGGTACCTGTGAACCATCCGCTTGACGGATTGCTAACCGCTGACCGACCTCTGGCGCCAAATGCTCCGGAAACTGGCCTCGATCTACCTCTACTATCAGTTCTTCACGATGGGGTCCATAGGCCTTATCCGCTGGGATTCTGGCCGTCTTCGTTTCCCCCGGATCCATCCCGGCGACGGCCTCTTCAAAACCAGGAATGATCTGACCACCACCAATCGTGAATTGCAGCGGTTCGCGATTCCCCGAGGTATCGAAGACTTGTCCATCCTCCAATTTGCCCGTGTAGTGAACCTGAACCGTGTCACCCATTTGCGCCTGTGCCATTCTTTGCTCCTCTCGGTTTGGCGTCGTGACAACGTTCGGAATATGTCACCCGCTCTGGGGGGCCGGACCGGTGAGATGCCGAAGCGCCAACGCCAACACTGCTTTGGAGCATTGTGTTGCGCCCTTGAGCCTAACCTGCGCGTACGCGACTCTTCCTACCCTGCGTTTCAACGACGGTCGTCCGAACTCTCACCACTGAGCAAAGAGGGGTAGCTTCCCATCCTGTGCCTCCCACACTGTACCCTCTAGAAAGCGCCCTTGTCAAGGCTGCGCCTGAAAAGACTGTCAAGTCACGAATCACTGTCCTCTCTAGCGCACGCCACGGCCGCCATCCGGCACTGGCCCCGACCAGTGAGAAGCGGCAGCTTGAGGGCAAGAGGGATTGCGTGGCCAGGTTACAGCCCCGCCCGCGCGAGAATGTAATCCACCAGCCGCGGGAACGGATCGAAGCCAATCACTTCTGGCGCGTTGGCCACAAAGTTAGAGAGCGCGTTGATGTCGTAGTAGTAAACCTGCCCGTCACGAGTATTCACCAAATACTCCACGCCGCCGACTTCGATGTGGGCTGCAGTCGTGATGCGCTTGACGGCTTCGATGACGCGGGCGGGAGGGGTATAGCCTTCGACCGGGCGGCCACGACCGCAAACACCATCAGCCAGCCCACTGTTGCTCCCAGCTTGTCCTGGCACCGGAACGCGGCAGTAGTCGGCCGGGCAGAGGTTGAACTCGTCATCGGTCAGGAAGAGACGAATCGCATAGAGAAACTCGCCCTTCAGGACCTCCACCCGCACGATGCTGTTCCCCTCAGCCGGCAGGTACTCCTGCACCAGGGCGGTGCTGTCGATTCCCAGGTCAATGACCCCACCCTCGGCGACCGCTCGCAACTCCTCCGGCGTATCGAACCGGACAATCTTCGCACCACTTCCTCCAACGTTGGGCTTGATCACCACGGGGAAGATCAGACCTTCAGCCGCAGCTGGCGCTTGCGACGCATGGTTGATGACTCGAGCGCGCGGATAACGCAGCCCGAGTTGCTCGAGAAGAATGAGCTGCCTGGCTTTGGAGAATTCTCCGACATAGGCGTCGTACCCATTCAGGACATTGGCGCCGATCTCCTTCAGGTAGGCAAGATACTGGAGAGTGTAGAAAATCGCCTGGGTGTGCCCGCGGGTGTAAGCCGATGGGCTCATGCGGTTGACGATGAGCGAGTACGGGGTGGCGCGCTCGGCCGGATCGAAGTGATGCCTGTGGGCCAGCAAGCGGTCGTATGGGACACCTCGACGATCAAGTTCGGCAAAGAGCGGTTTGAACCATTCGGGGTGTTCGTAATAAATCGCCAGCGGTGTGCGCCGCTGCGGTGCTCGCGAACGAGTCATACCAATACTCCTTCCTGATTGCAACAGCACGCCAGGTTCCCAAAAGAAAAAGCCCGGAAGCGACTCCGGGCATCCTTGGAATCTTCGTGTCGCCCGGCCTGTCCTGGCACGTACAGGGCTGGGCGACCAAATGACGTAGTTGCCTAACGCCGAGTCGCGCACCCCCGCGTTCGACGACAACAACAGCGCCTGGCCTGCCAACGGTAGATCTGGCTCATAGCAATTAAGATTATACGGGACCCGAGAGTCATGTCAACGAAAGGCCATCAGGGCCGCTCAAAAGTCGCCCGGGCGAGGTGCGACACACCTTCATCGTGGTCTGAGGGCCTGCCGCGGGCCGTCGCTGGTTCGATCACCCGTGAGCCCCTTCCCCATTCGCTCCGCTCGGGACCTGTGAGCGTTCCCACAGGTGATACGGCTGGCTGGACTGCTTACGGCCTGGTGCGTTCGCGACAGGTGAAGCGAGGCCCTGCGCGTGCCAGGCGCGGGGCCTCGCTCCTTAAGATCAATCTACGCCACGCGTGACCTGAAATTTCTGAGTCGCAGTGAATTGGTTACGACGAAGACGCTACTGAAGGCCATCGCGGCGGCCGCGAAGATCGGGTTCAGCAAAATGCCGAAGACGGGCCAGAGTGCTCCGGCCGCGACCGGGATGCCGAGCACATTGTAGAAGAAGGCCCAGAACAGGTTGCCCTTGATCGTGCGCATGGTCGCGCGGCTGAGCTGGATCGCGGCCACGACCTTCAGCAGGTCGCCCTGCATGAGCGTGATATCGGCCGCCTCCATCGCGACATCAGTGCCGGTCCCGATGGCCATGCCCACGTCGGCCTGGGCCAGCGCGGGCGCATCGTTGATCCCGTCGCCGACCATTGCCACGACCTTGCCCTGCGCCTGGAGCTCTTTGACCTTGGCGGCCTTCTCCTCTGGCGCCACCTCGGCCATCACGTGGTCGATGCCGACCTCGCGAGCGATGGCCTCGGCGGTGCGCGTGTTGTCGCCGGTCATCATCCAAACCTCGATGCCCATCGCCTGGAGGGTCTCGACCGCACGGCGGCTCGTCTCCTTGACCGTGTCGGCCACGCCCAACACCCCGGCCGGCGCACCATCCACAGCCACAAACATTGGGGTCTTGCCGGCAGCACTCAGGTGAGCCGCGGTCGCCGCAAACCCGTCTAGTTCGACCTGGCGGGCGGTCATCAGTTTGGAACTGCCGACCAGAACGCTGTGCCCGTCCACGATGGCCTCGATGCCCTGCCCGGTGATGCTCTGGAAGCGCGCCGGCTCAGCCAGGGGCAGCCCGCGGCTCCGGGCGCCCTCAACAATGGCCTCGGCCAGCGGGTGCTCCGAAGTGCGCTCGGCGCTGGCTGCCAGGCGGAGCACTTCTGCATCATCACCGGGGCCGTTGCTGGCCACATCGGTGAGCGCCGGCTTGCCGCGGGTAAGTGTCCCGGTCTTATCCAGGATGATCGCATCAATCTTGTGGGCTGTCTCCAGGGCCTCACCACCTCGAATCAAGATGCCCTGCTCGGCACCTGCCCCGGTGCCAACCATGATCGCCGTCGGCGTGGCCAGTCCCAGGGCACACGGACAGGCGATGATGAGCACTGCCACCGTATTGACCAGGGCAAAGACCAGGGCAGGCTGCGGACCAAGGAAGAACCAGAGCAGGAAGGTGAGGGTGGCAATGCCAAGCACCACCGGCACAAAGATCGAGGCAATCTGATCCGCCAGGCGCTGGATCGGCGCCTTGGAGCCCTGGGCCTCCTCAACCAGCCGGATGATCTGGGCGAGCACTGTCTGCTTGCCGACCGCCGTCGCGCGCATCTTGAAGGCGCCAGTCTTGTTGATCGTGCCGCCGATGGCCGGCGCGCCCGGCTCCTTCTCCACCGGTAGGCTCTCGCCGGTGACCATGCTCTCGTCCACCGCCGAGCGACCCTCCAACACCATGCCGTCGGTCGGCACAGTCGCCCCCGGCTTGACCAGCAGGAGGTCGCCCTCCTGAATGTCGTCAGCCGGGATCTCGACCTCCTCACCATTGCGGATCAGGATGGCCGTCTTGGCCCGTAGGTCCATCAACCGCCGGATCGCCTCGCTGGTCTGTCCCTTGGCGCGCGCCTCCAGATAGCGCCCGAGGAGAATCAGCGCGATGATCACTGCTGCGGTCTCGAAGTACACCTCTGCGGTGCCCTCCGGGAAGAGGTGCGGAACGAGGGTCACGACCACGCTGTAGAAGTAAGCCGCACTGGTTCCGAGAGCAACCAGGGTATTCATATCGGTCGTGCCGTGGCGCGCCGCCTTCCAGGCCAGGGTGTAGAATCGCCGCCCAGAGTAGAATTGCACCACCGTCGCGAGCACCAGCATGACGACCCACAGCGCCCGGCGGGAGCCCAACACGTCCATCAACCCCATCATCAGGGGCGGATAGAGCATCGGCGCCATGCTGAGGAAGAGGACGATGCCTCCTAAGACGGCCGCGACGATCAGCTCGCGGCGGAGCCTGGCCGTCTCCTCGGCACGCGCCTGGCGCTCACGATCGACTACCTCACTCGTGGCAATCCCCTCCAGGTCTGGGGACTCGTAGCCAAGCTCCCGAATGCGCTGCTTCATCTCGCGCGGCGTTATCTCCGTCGGAACGTACTCGAGGGTGGCACGCTCGGTGGCCAGGTTGACATCTGTCTTGAGGACACCCGGTAATTTCGTCAGACCTCGTTCGACCGTCCGCACGCAGCTCGCGCAGGTCATCCCGTGCACCGGCAGTGTGATCGTCGCGGTCGGTACGGAGTAGCCAACCTCGTTGACCTTGCGCACCAGCGCGTCCAGGGTGGCCTGGCCCTCGTCGAAGGTCACTGTGGCTCGCTCAGTCGCCAGGTTGACCTGGGCGTCAATCACGCCCGGCACCTTTTTGAGGTTCCGCTCGACGGTACGTACACAACTCGCGCAGGTCATCCCTTGAACCGGGATCGCGACTTGCTTTTCACTCATAGTCGCCTCTTCATCCGGGGAGATTTTGGATCGATAACCCCCCTCCCCCAGGGGGGGGAATATCCGGTATCATACACCGTCCCTGCGCAGACGTCAAATGACGAACGGCGCGGCCGAGGTGACGATTGACCGCTCCTGCGCCCCGCCGTCCCTATCTCTCATCGCGCAGCCCTCTGGCTTGACAGACTGCCACCTCACCGTACAATCGCTTCTTGTGATTCGTCGAACGAGCCGCGCCGCGCGCGGCTTTCTCGCCCTCATCCTGACACTCGGCCGCTGGCTGCACACCGCGGCGCCCCTGCTTCTGGCTGGCGCCGTCGTCGGTGCGCTCTTCGGCCTGGCCGTGGGCCTGTTGCAGCCCCGGCTCTTCGCGGCCGCGAGCGTCGTGAGCCTGGAACCTGAGGTCTTCCGGCAAAATACGGTCGTGTCGATGCAGGGGCTGGTGAACAACTATGCCTTGCAGCTTCGGAGCGAAGGGCTGATCTCGCGCGCCCTGGACGTCGCGAATCGGCCGGAATCGGCGGCGCAGGTGCGAGCATCCACAAGCGTGACCGGGGACCCCGACGAATTGACGATCAGCGTGCGCGTGGTTGCACCCCGCCCCACCGACGCGGTCGCTCTGGTTCGAGCGCTGGTAGACCAGTTCCGGCGCGAGGTCGAGGCCGCAAACCGCCGCCAGGCCCACGAGAACCGCTTGCGAGTGCTCGTCCTGGAGCCCGCCTGGTCGGCGGGCCCGGTCAGTCCCCGCTTCCATATAACCACGTTGTACGGCACCAGTGCCGGCTTGCTCGCAGGGGTCGCGGTTGCGCTCCTGAGAAGCTGGCGCCGGCGAACGACCTTCACCCGTCCCCTGGAGGTCGAGCGCTTCCTGGATGCCCCAACCCTGGGGGCCATTCCACCGAGCAAATAGCGCGCCATGCAGAAACAGTACGTAACTGACAACCTCACATGGGACCGTATCGTGAGTGGCCTCCCGGCGAGCCACGTTCTCCAAAGTTGGGGCTGGGGTGAGTTCAAGGCGCGCTGGGGCTGGCGGCCAACCCGTGTGCTCTGGCACGATAGCGGCCGGCCGCTGGCAGCGGCCCAGTTTCTGCGCCGCGCGATTCCTGGCACCCCTTTCGGCGTTGGCTACGTCGCGAAGGGCCCTTGCCTCCCGGCCGACGATGGCCCGCTCGCCGCTCGTGTCCTCTGTGATCTGGAAATCGAGGCGCGCCGGCAGCGCTGCCTCTTCGTGAAAATCGACCCGGACATCGAGGCGACGAACGAATGCTTCGCGCAACTTCTCCGCGGGCGAGGCTGGCACCCCAGTCCCGAACAGATTCAGTTTCGCAATACGGCCGTTCTCGATCTCCGTCGCAGCGAGACGGAGCTGTTGGCAGCCATGAAGAGCAAGACGCGCTACAACATCCGCCTGGCCGCGCGCAAGGAAGTCGAGGTCCGGCCTGGCAGTGCCGTCGATCACATCATCTTTTACGATATGTACCGCGAGACCGCGGAGCGCGACGGCTTCCTGATTCGGCCGATGGCCTACTACCTGGACCTCTGGCACGAGTTCGAGACCCACGGGCAGGCCAGGCTCTTCGTGGCCTGGTACGACAAGCTCGAACCCCTCGCCGGCCTGATGCTCTTTACCTACGGGAGCACAGCCTGGTTCTTCTATGGGGCGAGCACCGTACAACACCGCAACGCCATGCCTAATTACGCCCTGCAGTGGGAAGCGATAACCTGGGTGAAAGCCCAGGGCTACACCTGCTATGACCTCTGGGGCGCTCCCACGGACCTGGAAGACCCTCACGACCCGCTGACCAGGGTCTGGCGCTTCAAGGAGGGATTTGGTGCCGGGTTCCGCGCTCACATCGGTGCCTGGGACTACCCGGTGAATCGCGGCAGCTACTGGGTGATGACCCGCGCGATTCCGGCGGTGCGCGCTCTGCTCCGGCGCACCCGGCGCTCCAGGTTGGCGGTGGACCGGCGCTGATGAGGCCCCGGCGCAGCCAGGACGACGACCCGTTCGGAGATCCACAGAACCCCGATACGATTCGCTCCTGGCCCGGCGCGGTATTGGCTTGCTCCCCAAGAAAGAGCCGTCGCATCTCGAAGGACGCGACGGCTCCGCGTGAGAATCGTCGAGCACAAGTCAGTTCACAAATCTTTCCTTCAGGCGCGGAAGCCCACCCGCTTCCACCCTGCGGGGTGCGCCCGAGTGGCAGCGTCTCGCCTGGGTGCGCCCCTCACCCCCTGCGGGGGGAGCCCTACCCCGCGGGGTACGCCCAAGCGAGAAGGTCTCACCGGGGACCGCCCCTCAGGGCGAAGCGTCTACCTCGACGCCAAGGGGTACCCCTCAGGGCAGGGCGAGCCCAATGTTGCATTCTGTCGCGCCTCTGTGCTATACTTTTAGAGTAAGAATCTCTAAGAGGCCCGGATGAATACCACCCTGATGGTCAAGTTGGCTCCGACGACCGAACAGCACGCGCTCTTGCTCGCAACGATGGAACGCTTCAACGAAGCGTGCAACTGGATTGCGGATGTGGCGTTTGAGCACCACACGGCTAGCAAGTACAAGCTCCAGAAGATGATCTACCACGACGTTCGTGAGCGCTTCGGCTTGTCGGCTCAAATGACCGTCCGGGCCATCTCCAAGGTGACGGAAGCCTACAAACGGGACAAGCGCATCAGGCCGACCTTCGACCTCCACGGCGCCATGATCTACGACGAGCGGATCCTGTCGTGGAAGGGGATCGACCGCGTGTCGCTTCTGACCCTTGAAGGCCGCGAGATCATCCCGGTCATCATGGGCGGCTATCAGTCCGACCGGATCGCTGCCTACGGGAAGCGCGGGCAAGCCGACCTCATCTACCGCGCTGGTACGTTCTATCTCGCCGTCGTGGTGGACATTCCCGAGCCGCCGCCGTCCCAAGCGAGCGGTGTGCTGGGCGTCGATCTGGGAATCGCCAACCTGGCGACGGACTCGGACGGCGAGACCTACGGCGGCGAGCAGGTGGACGCCACGCGGCGGCACTACGAGCGGATGCGCTCGGGGTTGCAGCGTGTCGGCACCAAATCGAGCCGCCGCAAACTGAAGCGCATCAAGCGCCGGGAACGGCGCTTTAAGAAGAACACCAACCACCTCATCAGTAAGCACCTGGTCGCGAAAGCCTCTGACACCGGACGCGCTCTCGCCATCGAAGACCTTGGCGGGATTCGCGAGCGGACAACGGTACGCAAGGCTCAGCGCTCGCGACATGCCAAGTGGGCGTTTGGCGAACTTCGCCAATTTCTGACCTACAAAGCGGTGCTTGCCGGTGTAAGACTCCACCTTGTCGATCCTCGCAATACCTCTCGGACCTGTCCTGTTTGCGGTCATTGCGATAAGCGCAACCGGCCCGATCAGGCGACCTTTCGATGTGCGTCCTGTGGCTACGCTGGTCATGCGGATGTCGTCGCGGCTGTAAATATTGCAGCCAGGGCTGCCGTCAGTCAGCCTATGGTCTCGGACGCGACTCTGGTCGCGGCGCCAGGGACAAGCCCACGCGCTTCAGCCGTGGGTAACTGACATTAGTCGTCAAAGCCCAATTCTTCCACGTCGGCCTCATCGTTCGCGTCGCCATTGCTGGAGCGCAGCACCGATTTCGTCTTGGTGGCCCGCTCCTTCGTCGCCTTCGCCTTGGTCTCTGCCTGTAAAAGCTCGAGTTGTTCCGGTGGCGGACTCGCCTTGGCCGGCAGGCCGACCGACTCCCTGATCTTGTTATCAATCTCATAAAGTAAGGCGGTATTTTCTCGGAGGAACTCTTTGGCGTTCTCGCGTCCCTGACCGAGACGCACGTCACCGTAGCTGTAATAGGCACCGCGCTTGTCGACGATCTCCAGCGCCGTCGCCATGTCGAGCACGTCGCCGGCGACCGAGATGCCCTCGTTGTACATGATGTCGAACTCGGCATCCTTGAACGGCGGGGCCACCTTGTTCTTCTTCACCTTGACCTTGACCCGGTTCCCGACGACATCGCCACTGTTCTTGATGCTCTCCGTCCGTCGAACGTCCAGGCGGACGGAGGCGTAGA
>DOUV01000640.1:0-8329 GCA_003520455.1 Chloroflexota bacterium
CGATCTCCGACGAGGCGCTCGTGCCGCGGGGCGTGGATGAGACGACGGTCGCGAAGGCGATGGCAGAGGGGGACACTCAGACGGGATGGACCGCGGTGGTCGGCGCCTACCTCGACGGCGACATCAGCATCGGGCGGGCGGCCGAACTGCTGCAGCTGCATCCGATTGAACTCACCGAGCGTCTCCATCGTCTGGGCGCTCCACTCCGCCTTGGTCCGTTGACCGTCGAAGAGGCCCGCGCTGAAGCGGACGCCCTGCGGCGATAGTACTGCATTCATGTCCGACATGCTGCTGGACACGACGCTGTTGAGCAACTTCGCCCACGTCCAGCGGCCGGATTTGCTGCGTCTCGCGGTGGGTGCCGAGGCGGCGACGACTCCGGCCGTCATGGATGAGATTCAAGCGGGGGAGCACTTGCAGCTTGTTCCGGCGTGCGACTGGAGCTGGCTGCCAGTCATCGAGCTGACGGATGACGAACGTCAGGCAGCGGCGGGAGTCCCATTGGGTCGTGGCGAGTCTGAGTGCCTGGCCGTCGCGCAGGCACGCGGCGGCACCCTTCTCTCAGACGACTTTGCCGCCCGGCGCCTGGCTCGCCACCTGGGTATCAGCGTTCCCGGCACCCTTGGCGTCTTGCAGACGCTTGTCCAGGCTGGCCATCTCTCGCTCGATGAGGCCGATCACCTGCTGGCGGGGATGATCTCTCACGGCTACCGCTCCCCGGTGCGCTCCTCCGGGACCTGCAGCCTTAACCGCATCCCAGCCCCAGGACGGCTCTCACGCCTGGTGCCAGGCCTGTCGTCTCCCCGCGCTGCCACGCTGATTCACGATCCCGACGACCGTCAGATTCCACATAATTGCCACATCCAGCGTACGGGTGGTACAATCGCTCATGAGTAGCCTCCTTGAGGGTGAGTGTCTGACGCCTCCCGCCTGCCGGGAGTGACGCCGCATTGTACCTCTCCCGCCGGGGGCTACTCATGTTTATATCAGGGGACTGAAACCACGGGGGCCGAAGCCTACGGGCGGCTTGTAGCGGAGGTGGTGGCACGTGGCTGATAAGAAGCGGGGCGGGCTAGGGGTTGACGCGCTGTTTCTGGAGCCTCCGGCCAGTCAGCCTGTCGAACAGCCAACCATTCAACTGGTCAAGGCAACGGTCTCCCTGCCGGCCGATGACGAGAAGACGCTAGACGATCTATGGCGCGCCCTGCAGCGGCGCGCTGGCTTGGGCAATTGCCGGAAGGTGACCAAGGGCGACGTTCTTGCCCTGGCTTTGCAGGAAGCGCTCAAGGTGTGGAAAGACGACGATACAGCGCTTAACCAGTTAGCTATTCCACTGGTCAAACAGTCAACCAGTAGAACAGACGACCAGTAGCCCGGCAAATGAGGAAGCCCTGTGCCCTGCCCTGACATTCAGGCTTACATGCTCACAGATCATGCGCGCTTTCAAATGGCCCGGCGCCACGTCACCGAAGCCGACATCGCCACCGTTTTGACGGTGCCAGAGCAGCGAGAGGAGATCAAGCCCGGGCGATGTGTCTACCAGTCTCGTTTTCACCTTGGCGATCCGCCCAAAACTTACCTGGTGCGAGTATTCGTTGATGTGGACCGGATCCCGGCGGAGGTGGTCACGGTTTATCGAACCAGCAAAGTGAGCAAGTATTGGAGATGAGATCATGCGGGTGATTTACGACAATCAGACGGACACGCTCACGATCATTCTAAGAGATAGCCAGGTTGCAGAAAGCGACGAAGAGAAGCCCGGCATCATTCTAGACTATGACGACGCCGGAAATGTGATATCGCTAGAGATCCTGGACGCCTCACAGCGCGTGAGCCAACCAACGCAGATGATCTACGAGCTCGCCGGACAACCGGCATAAACAACACCAATAAAGCGGCGCCAGCCGTGAGCTAGCACCTCACAGCCGCCGCCTGACCGGTCCCGTTGAAGGCCCAACAGGACCGGCCAACGCTAGAATAGCGTTAGTCCGGTGCTATCCGTGACTGATAGACAAACCAGTGAAAAGTGGTCAAATGGGTGGATGCCCAGAAAACGAACACGGCTGAGTGAAGCAGAAGCGCAAGAGTTGCAGCAGGCCTATCTGAACACGAAGAATGGGCCGTGGCGAACACGGTATCAAGCCGTGAGACTGTACGGGCTGGGATACGCGGTCAGTGAGATCGTGGCGCTTACGGGCTGCAGCCAGAGTCGCTTGGGCGCCTGGTATCGGGCGTACCGTGCAGGCGGCGTGGCAAGCTGGCGGGACGGGCGCCAAGGCGGCAATCGCGCCCGGTTGACGGCAAGCGAAGTGCGTGACTTGCAGGCGCGGTTGGAGCAGTATACCCCGCGCCAGGTGTTGGGCGACACGGCGGCCACGGCGGATGGTCAGTTTTGGACGGTGGATGACCTTCGGGCGGTGGTGACCCGCTGGTACGCGGTGCAGTCTCAGCGTCCGACCTTCGATCGGCACTTGTTTGAACGCGGTGGCTTCAGTTCTCAGAAACCCAGCGCGGTGTAGAAATCGCGCAAGGAAACAGACCTGGCGGACTTCAGCGCCGCGTTGGAAAAAAAGGTACTGGATTTGGCCCAAGCGTCCGAGCCGAGCGTGATATTGGCGCGTGATGAAGCCGCGCTCGATCTGCAGGCCACCGTGCAGCGCGTGTGGGCCCCCAACGGGCAAACGCCCGTCGTCCGCGTCGCGCCAACACGCCAATCCGTTCACTGTTATGGCACCCTCAATCTGCTTACCGGCCAGGAAGTCAGCATGCGGACCGAGACCATGAATGCCGCTGCCAGCGCCCGCCACCTCCCCCAACGCTTGGAGGCCGATCCCACCGGCCAGATTCTGTTGCTCTGGGATCAGGCCCCCTGGCACCAGGGCGCTGCCATTCGTGACATTCTGGCGGCCAATCCGCGCTTGGAACTCATGCGCCTCCCGCCCGCCGCGCCCGCTCTCAATCCCCAGGAACATGTGTGCAAGGCCGTGCGCTCTGCCGTCAGCCACAACCACACCCTCGCGCGCTTTCCTGATCTGGTCGAGCGCGGGGAGTCCGCCTTGGCCGCGACGACCTTTCCCTGCGCCTTGCTTGACACCCTCAACTTCCACCACCTTCGCATCCTTTTTACCATGTCTAACTGATTTATCTATCAGGCGGCCTACGACATGACAATGTTTGAGCACGACTCCCAGACACTGGCGGCGCTCGTGGTGGACAATCCGGACCTGGAACGCCTCGAAGCCCTTCTGGAGCAGTTCAATGTCTTCGAGGCCCTTGGGGTGGTGCGCCAGGAGTTGCGCCACTCGGATTTCCTGGCGTTCCTGCTCGACCCCCTCCAGAATCACGGCCTGGGAGATGCGTTTCTCAGGAAATTGCTCCAGAAAGCTGTTGTCGTTGGTCAGAGCGATACACTTCCTGTCACACTGATTGATTTAGATATCTGGAGTCTCGAAGGGGTCAGCGGGCAGCGGGAATGGCGAGGCATCGACATCCTTCTGTTGGATGATCAGCACCAACTCGTTGTGATCATCGAGAACAAGATCGACAGCCAGGAACACTCTAATCAACTGAATCGCTATCGCCAGGTTATCCGCCAGCACTACCCTAACTGGCGCACTCTTGCGCTCTACCTGACGCCGGACGGCGACGAGCCTTCCGCAGTTCCTCGATCACGATCTTCCGCACATACGTGCGGCTGTTCAAGGCGAGGCCTGGGTCTGGGACGGTGCAGTGCCAACCTCTGTGTAGCCTGAACCTCTTGCCCCGTGGACAATCGTGATGGGTAGATCTACACCGGCGCGTCCTTTGCGCCCCACGCCGTCGCCCGACGAAATGGCTGCCTTCCTCGAGCGGCCTCATCCGCCTCGTGCGCAACGAGGCCGCCACGGCCCGGCAAAGCATCTTCACGGTCTGGTCGCGGCCTATCGGCCAGCGGGTCGCCCGTGGGCGCGCCATCGAGGGGGTTCGTATCCTCGGAGTGAAGCCCAATGGCTTCATCCACCTGGAGTGCGGCCACAACTCGTCGCGCTTCCGCGAGGGCGATATCCTCTGCCTCAATCGGGGCAACCCCTTCGCTGATCCCCACCTGATGGTCACACTCGAAGTGGATGACGAGAGCAGTCTGGTCGTCGCACTGACCGAGTTGGGCCCTGAATGGGAGGAGCTGCTGCGCCAGCATTCCGGTTGGGTCCTGGATGAGGGCTACCTCGATCTGAGCGGGCTCATCCTGGGTGCGCTCGACGAGGTTGGCGATACCACGGTGGGCCGCGAACGGATCCTCCCGCTGCTCATGGGTGCCGCCCGGCCCCGCGTGGATGTGGCTCGGTATGAGCGTGGGCTCGCCTATGCCGAGGCCAACGGTCTCAATTGGAGCCAGAGCGAGGCCCTGGCCAACGCCTACACCACTGACCTGACCTACCTGATTCAGGGCCCACCAGGGACCGGCAAGACACGCGTCCTGGCGCACCTGGCTCAGGCGCTCGTCGAGGATGGTGAGCGTGTCCTGATCACTGCGTTCACCCACCGCGCCATCGACAACGCTCTCAACAAGCTGGCCGACGTTGCGCCGGACATTTCTGCTTTCAAGATCGGCCAGTAGAACCGCGCCGGTGACCTCCTGGTGGAGAACTATGAGACCTTCGACAGCTCGCCGATCACGGAATCGAGCAGTGGCTATGTCGTTGGGGCAACACCCTTCGCGACGCGCACCAAGCGCCTGAGAGGCGTCGAGTTCGAGACGATCATCTTCGACGAGGCCAGCCAGATCACGCTGCCGCTGGCCGTCATGGGCATGCTCGCCGGTAAGCGCTTTGTCTTCATCGGCGACCAGAAGCAGCTTCCACCGGTCCTGATGACTCGCTTCGGGAGCCGGGCCGACCCAGGACCGGATTTTTGGGTACTGCACGACGACGGGCGCTCGCTTCTCTTGAAGGTCTCGGCTGGGACAGTTGAGGAGGCCCGGGCTGCCAGCCAACCCAACTTCTTCCAAAGCCTTTTGGGCAAGAGTGCAGCGGCCACCATCGGGGTCGCTGAACGGGAGACGCTTCTGGCCTTCGTGGCGCGGGTCGCCGGCGCAAGAGATCTGGCGACGGCCGTGGCGTTCCCGAATGTGTCAGAGGCCGACCTTCGGAAGGCCGTTGCGAGCGGCATCGTATACGCAGGCAAGGAAACGCTCGCGCCTGAGCGCTTTCGCTCGTGGATAGATGCGCAGCTTAGTTCGCCCCTCTCTGGTGATGCGATTGTAGCCCTGCGGAAGGCGATGGCACCGGAGGTGGTCATCCCGGCGCACTTCACAGTGCGCTCTACCCTGGAACGCAACATCGACGCCCAGCTGGCCGACTATCTCCTGGACTACGATCAGGAATGGGCTGTCAAACTCGACCTCGACCTGTCACAGGATGCTGAGAGCACGGCCAAGGAGTTTGGCCCGCGCCTGGTGAACGGAGTGGCCGGGAGCGGCAAATCTCTTATCCTCCTCTACCGCGCGAACCTGCTGCGCCAGCTCTACCCCGACAAGCGCATCCTCGTCATCACCCATAACCGGGCCCTGATTGGCGATCTGGAGGGGCGCTACCTTGACTTGAGCGGGGGTGACCGGACGGTCGAATGGCGCACCTTCCAGGGGTGGTGCGCCTCGTACTGGCCCGCTCACCGTTGCTACTTTAGCTTTGCGGATATTTACGCAAAGGTGGAACGCAATCTCCGCAAGCTGCCCCCAGGCATTGACGTCTACGACCCGCCCGACGATCAGAAGATTGCTCTGGCCCTCGACCTGGCCGAGATCGCGGCTTGGCATGGCATCACCCTCTTCACCTGCGCTGAAGACTTCTCCGCCGTTGGCCCAATCCAGCGCGGCTCGTGTGTGGACAAGGAGATCCTCGACCTCTTGTGGCCAGAGAAGGCCCGGAAAATGAAGTTGAGCAGCAACCGGGGGAAATGCGGCTGCTACGACAGCCGCGACATCGGTGCCTACGATACATGCCCTCATGGGTGCATCTACTGCTATGTGGTCTTGAACCGCCCGCTTGCCCTCAAGAACTATCGCGAGCACGACCCCGACCATGACGCTCTGATCAAGCGTGGACCGAAGCAGTCGCCCGCCTCGGTAGCGAGCGACCCCTAACCGCGCTTGTTGTAAGGTCCTGGATAATGAATCCCGAAACCCGCTCTCAGATCGCTTGCTTCGTCCGCAACATTGTCGCCCCCGGAGGTCGTGCCTTCTTCCCGCGCGAACCCCTGGTACGATCAGTTCCACCGCGACGTCTGGCGAGCCCTGGACGAATTCCGCCTGACCGTGCCAATCGAGCCAGATTCGATACAGAGGATCGTGCTGAAGCTACTTGCCGCTCGTACCCTGCAAGACCGCACGTCGCTGCTCATCGAGGAAGCATTGGACGAGCTGGCGCGGCAGCTCGATGTGGCCGTTCTGCTGCTTCAGCCTGAACTGCAGCGCTTGCGAGAAGAGGTGACAAGGGTCCTCGCGCCGTACGACCTGGGAACTGCAAGAACGAGCGGGCTGCTCGACGTCATTGACCAACTCAGCACTCCTCGACAGGGCTGGCACAAAGATGTGTTTCTCTCACCTCTCCAAAGCCTTCTCATCTCTACTGAACCATTTCTGTTTATCACCTCTGGAAGCTCGACCTTCATTCCGCGGGCGTTGTGTCAAGCGAGGGCCAACAGCACAGAGAGAATCGAGTTCCTGACACTGGAGCGAGAGGCCGAGACCGTAGAGAGGCTCCGCCTCATGGTGGCGCTCGTATTGGGGGATCTCGACCGGGTTCGCGAATCCGTTCTGATCTATCGCGGTTAGGGTACGCATTTCGATTGAGATTCGACAACCATTCTCCATGCCTCCCGCCGAGTAGCCTCACACCCGCCGCCCCCGCCTGGCTCGAATTCAGAGTTGCGACCTATCTGAGGAGGTCTGGTCATTGCCGGTTGTACCGCCGGGATCAGGCGGGCGGGCGTTTGCGCCAGTCGGCTATGCTGGAAGACGGAGGCCGTGATGCCTGGCCCGACTGACGGCGCGCTGCGTTATTCTCGTTTTGATGCGCGCAACAGTGGGCATGTTTACGCGCGCTCAATCGCCGGCTTGCTGCAGGCGCAACCGTCGAGGCATAACAAGGCGACCAGGTTCGCCTGGACTGAAAGGTGTTTTGGCCGGAGTATGGCCTGGTGCGATGCTCGGTGGCACCCAAAAAATGGCGCAATCTGTTGCGAAACGAAGAACTGGCTTTCCAGCAGATCAGATCCGGGTGGCAGAACAGTGGGATTCTTCGCGGCGGTCCTTGTGAGGTTGCACTTGCTCTCTTGCGCAAAACGTTAGTACACTTGGGCATCAAGGGGCTGAGGCAGGATTCCGGCGACGAGCGTAGCTGGATGCCCGCCACGTGTGTTATTCTGGTTTCTTGCGTGCGCCTGGCACGGTACCCCCTCTTTGTGGGTCGTCCTGGCTTTCAGAGGCTGTAGAACCAGTGAGAGCTCCTGGTCCATACGCTGGTTGCTACACTTGGCCTCGGTTGCGCTGGAAGGAGCAGGGAGCGACGGGAACAAGGAGGAGTGGATCTACGATGCTGACCCGGTGCCGGGAGGGTGGCCAGGGTATTTTGCTCCGTGCTCTCTCCGCCTGCGGCGTGGACGCGCAGCAGAGCGCGAGGTTTACCAAGCTATGCTAGCATCAGTCGTGATATCTAGGCTCTGCATTGGTATTGCCGCGGGGCCAGTGTTGCGGCGTTTCGCATCTGCCCTCTCTCTGAAAAGGATTGTCTGCGATGCAGATTTCACGGCTTAAGCGCTTCCTCATCGGCGAACCCTTCCCAACCAGTCGTGAGATTCACGAGCGCCTGGATAAGG
The DNA here is from genome assembly GCA_003520455.1 of Chloroflexota bacterium. The sequence goes on from DOUV01000640.1 coordinate 7,855, forward strand.
TCCGTGCTCTCGCCGTCTTCGCCTCGGATCCAATTAGTAGTAATGCGTACGCTACAGAGGCGATCATGGATGTGCTGATCGTCCTGGGCAGTGGCGCCCTGGCGCTGACTCTCCCAATCGCGCTGGGGATTGCCCTGCTGGTGCTGATCGTGGTCTTCAGTTACACCCAGACGATCATGCACTATCCCAAAGGGGGCGGCGCCTATTTTGTCTCCAAGGACAACCTGGGAAGGGTGCCCTCGTTGCTTGCCGCGGCTGCCATTCTGACCGATTACGTGCTGACCGTCGCTGTGTCGACCTCGGCAGGCGTCCGCGCCATTACGTCGGCCTTCCCCGAAGTGTATGAGTTTCGGATCTGGCTCGCACTCGCAGCCATCGTCTTGATCACATGGGCGAACCTCCGCGGGGTTCGGGAGAGTGGCAGTATCTTTGCCCTTCCAACCTATGCCTTCGTCGCCGGGGTTCTCCTCGTCAT